>JBCNVI010000001.1:0-14057 GCA_039630235.1 Candidatus Hydrothermales bacterium
AAAGACTTTTCACTACGTTTTAATATACTTCTTTCGTGCGTACTGATTACATCTCTGCTGATTTCCTATTTTTAAACTTATTATAAAAACTTCTGATAAGTTCAACATACTCATCTTCCATCTTTACATTTCTTCTTTCCATCATCTTTTTTGCAACCTCTATTGCCTTCTCGAGCTTATACTCTGTTTTAACATCATCACCCCACCAAGTGAAAGGCCCTATTAGCCCTTTAAAACTGAGACCACCGTACAAGTTAACAAACGGCATCACGACAGTACCAGTAGATAACAAAGTCCCTATCCCAGTCTGAACATGATCAGAAATAAAGACCCCGACCTTTATTTTCCCTGTATCTATTACTTTTTCATTTTCAATATGTATCCTAACTTGAGAGTAAGTATTCTTTAAATCACTCGTTGTAGTCAGCGCTCCAAGGTTAACCCACTTACCAATAACTGAATTTCCTACGTATCCTTCATGAGCTTTGTTTGAATAGCCATAAAATATAGTTGAATCAACCTCTCCCCCTACCTTTACAACATCCTTAATAAAAGAGTTTTTTATAAATGTCCTATAAAGATTAACTTCTGTTCCTATAAATAAAGGTCCCTTTAACGTAACCGGAGGTAAAACCTCACCTAACTTTTCTATAACAATAGGTCCGTCACTTGTATCAAAGAAAAAGTGCTTAAGTCTTACTTTCCCTTTTACAAAAATATTTTTATCTACTTTTTTATATCCATTATCAAATCTTAAAAGAGCCTCAACCAGGTTTAAAACAAGTGAGGGTAAATCAAAGAAATTTTCAATATAAACTCCCTCTATTTCTTTAACATCTAAGTTTTCTGAACTTTCAAAGCGAAAAGGAGCTTTTATTATACCATTTTTTATGAAAATTCCAACAACTTTTCCATTATAATGCAAGAGAGTTTCCCTCTTTAAGTTAGGAATTTTATACGGAATAAATAGACTATCAAAAACAAAAGTTTCTCTATCTACTTTAAATGTATCATAAACATTATTTGTAAATTTTTTTAACTTAAAAACTAGTTCTTTTCTGACAACTACATAAGGGTTATAAAACTTTATTATCTTTTCAAAAACCGGATTAATTTCAAATGTTGAATTTAGATCACTTAAGAAAAAAAAGTTATTAATACCTTTTTCGGTTTCAACAAAAACTAAATTATATCTCAATTAGTCCCTTTTAATTAATCCTTTTTAAGGAAAGGTTTAACAAGTTCAAGTGGAATTGGTAGTACAATTGTTGAGGCCTTCTCTGTTGCAATTTCAGAAAGGGTCTGTAAAAATCTAAGCTGAATAGCAACTGGACTTTCCTCTATTTTTCTTGCAGCTTCGAGTAACCTCTGAGCTGCTTGAAACTCTCCTTCAGCTGAAATAATCTTTGCTCTTCTTTCCCTTTCAGCTTCAGCCTGTCTTGCCATTGCCCTCTGCATCTCCTGAGGTAAATCTATGTGCTTTACTTCAACCATAGATACTTTTATACCCCAGGGATCAGTGTGCTCATCTATTATCTGTTGAAGTCTCAAATTTATTTTTTCTCTTTCTGCAAGAAGCTCATCGAGCTCTGCCTGTCCACAAACACTTCTTAAAGTAGTTTGTGCTAATTGGCTTGTAGCATATAAAAAGTCTTCAACTTCAATTATTGCTTTTGAGGGCTCTACAACTCTAAAGTAAACAACAGCGTTCACCTTCACTGAGACATTATCTTTTGTTATAACATCTTGGGGAGGAACATCCATCGTGATGGTTCTAAGAGAAACTTTTACCATTCTATCTATCACAGGAATTATAAATACAAGCCCAGGCCCCTTGACACTCTTAAACTTTCCAAGTCTAAAAATTACTCCTCTCTCATACTCGTTTAAAACCTTTATCGCAGAGGCTAAAAGCATGAAAGCGAGAAAAAGTAAGAAGATCCAAATCATCTTTTTTCCTGAATTTTTAAGGAATTGAACCTTAAAATTAGTTTAAGTATAAAAAAAGTTGTAGATAATTTACAATAACTACTCACCTCTGAGCAAAAATTTATATCGTGTTACTCCTTATTCGTGTTTTATAGGTTTTACCTTTAATTTAAGCCCATCAAAGCCTGTGACTATTATCTCATCGTCCTTTTTAATATCTTCCTCAGCTATCGCTTTCCAGATTTCACCATGAACAAAAACTAAACCAACCTTACCTTTACCTATATCTTCTTTTGATCTTCCCCTTTCACCTATCATACCCTCCCTTCCTGAGACAGGCTTTTTCATTTGAATCTGTACTGCCTTAAAGATCACAAAAAAGAAAAATAAAAGAGTAGTTGCAACAACAGTAATTATTGCAAGATTTGAAATTCTCAAAAAAGGAACATCTGTTTTAAAAAGAAGGAGTGAACCCAAAAGCAAAGATAAAACACCACCTATTCCCAAAATACCATGAGATTGAATCTTCAGCTCAAGTAAAAATAAAACCATAGAAAGAAGAATTAGAAGAACTCCTGCATAGTTAACAGGCAAGGTCTGAAAAGCATAGAATGCAAGGATTAGACAAATCGCACCTATAACTCCTGGAAATATTGCTCCCGGATGAGTAATTTCAAAAAATAATCCGTAAAAACCAAGTATAAGCAATATATAAGCTACTGTAGGATTTGATATGATCATTAAGATTTTTTCTCTAAGTCCCATCTCAATATTTTTAATCTTTTTCTCCTTAATCTCTAATTTTCTCTTTTCTCCCTTTACCTCAACTTCAAATCCCTTAACTTTTTCAATTAGAGAATCTACTGATGGAGCTATAATGTCGATAACCTTTTTCTTTAGGGCCTCCTCCGATGTAAGGGATAAAGATTTTTTTACCATATTTTCAAGCACCTGTGCGTTTCTTTTTCTTTTTAATCCGATACTTTTTATGTAAGCTATAGCGTCGTTAAGGGCCTTTTTAATTATAACAGAGTCTGCTTGTCCTTGAAGTGCAACAGGATGAGCAGCTCCTATGTTTGTTCCAGGTGACATTGCAGCTATGTGAGCAGCAACAGTTACAAAGGCTCCTGCAGATGTTGCTCTTGCTCCCGGGGGGAAAACATAGACACATATGGGAACAGAACTCTCAAAAAACTTCTTCACAATAGTTCTCATGGACTCATCAAGACCACCAGGTGTATCAAGTTGAAGTATTAAAAGTTCTGCTTTTTCCTCTTCAGCCCTATCTATACTTTTTATCACAAACTCAGCCCCCGGAGGGTTTATAACTCCCTCATATTTAACAACATATATTAATGAAAATATTAATAAACTAAACATTTACAAATTTCTCCCATCTTACATATTCTTTTATTTTATCTATCACGTCTTCAACTTTTATATTTTCGGCTTCAGCATAAAAGTTTAAGATAATTCTATGTCTTAAAACAGGTTCTAAAAGATAATTTATGTCTTCAACTTCGACAGAGGGGATCCCCTTTAAAAGTGCTCTTGCCTTTGATCCTAAGATTAAAAATTGGGATGCTCTCGGTCCTGCCCCGTATCTAACGTATTTTTTTACAAAGTCAATTTCACTTGTTTCAGGTCTGGTTTCCCTAACAACTTTTACTGCATAGTTTAATATAAACTCTGGAACCGGTATCTTCTTTGCAAGCTCCTGTATCTCAATAATTTCTTTTTTTGTTAAAATTTTTTCATATTTTACTTCCTCTTTTTCAACGAGCTTAGCTATTTGAATTTCCTCTTCATGGCTAGGATAACTTATTCTAATTTCGAGCATGAATCTGTCAAGTTGAGCCTCTGGTAGAGGATAGGTTCCCTCTTGTTCTATTGGATTCTGTGTAGCAAGAACTAAAAAGGGTTCATCAAGTTTATACGTTACGCCCGCTACTGTAACCCTTCTCTCTTGCATAGCTTCAAGGAGGGCTGATTGTGTTTTAGGAGGAGTTCTATTTATTTCGTCTGCTAATAGGCAGTTGGTGAAAATTGGTCCTTTAACGAATTTAAAGTATCTTTCCCTTGTTTCAGGGTTCTCGTAAATCATTTCTGTTCCAATGATGTCTGAGGGCATCAGGTCCGGTGTAAACTGTACTCTTCTAAAATCAAGATCTAAAAGCATTGCGAGATTTTTTACTATTGTTGTTTTAGCAAGTCCGGGAACTCCCACTATTAAAGCGTGTCCTTTTGCAATTAAAGCTATTAGAATCTGATTTATTACCTCCTCTTGCCCCACAATTGTCTTTGATAACTCCCTCTTTACTCTTTCGAATTTTTCCCTTATTTCCTCAAGTTCCCTAATCATCCTTCCCATCCGTAATTATATGGTATTTACACATCAAAGATAAATCTTGTTTCGTAGAAATCGTCCTTTTTTATTAAATAGTATTCGTGATAGGTAATAGCCTTCACATCTTTTTTCAACTCGTGCTTTTTGCTATCAAACTTTTCTCCGCTAAGTTCTAGTAAAATAGTGTTGTCTTTCAAGGTAGCCCTTACATCCTTCCAAATAAAGCCTTCTGTTTCAAAAAAGTAAAGTAATTCTCTTAAAACATCTATAATAATTAGGTTTTCATCTTCAACTTTAACTTCTATAGTTCTTTTTTCCTTCATTTCAACTGAGTTTAAGTCTACCATGGTTGCTGAAAGTAAAAGTGAGGATTTTTCTATTAAAGCATTAAGGCTTTTTGCTCTTACGATAAATCCTATATCTGCAGTGTGGTTTATCTCTATAATTTCTTCCATTCTTTAAGTAAAAGTTTTGCAGAACTTTTTACGGCCATATTAGGATCATTAGTAAGTTTTTCAATTACTTTTATCCATTCAGGTAGTGGTTCAAAATTTCTTAGAGCTCTAATTAAAAGCACCTTTATTTCAGGAGGTTTACTCTTTTTAGTTGAAAAGGGACCTTCAGGTTTTAAAGCTTCGATTATAACTTCTCCTATCATGTAATTTTCTTTAAAGTTTGAAAGAACATTTAACACTTCTTTTACGATAGCAGGTTCAGGCTCAGGGGTGAATTTACTCTTTTTTTCAATAAATTTGAGAAGTTCATCAACTAATGACTCTATCTTATACTTTCCAATTAATTTAATTAGTTGGATTTTAAGTGAGGTATCACTGCTATTTATAAGATCTTTTATAATTCTTGAGGCTTCGGTCGGGTCCGAAATAATTATTGACTCTAAGGCCTTTAGTTTTATGGAATCAGATTTATGATCAAGAAAAATTTTTAAGGTGCTAGTATCGAGTTTAATGTTTTCATCTATTAAAGTTTCAAATAACATTTCAAGTACCTTTTGTGGTTTTTCTTTTTTAAGTTCAATATTTATAAACTCTTTAGAAATTTTTACTTTTTCTTTTAGCATCTCCCTTAGAAGATCTGAAATAAGGGGTTCTTTTTCTACTTTATCAATCAAAAAGGGTACGGAATTTTTCTCTAAGATTCTAAAGAGTGCTTTTATTCTTATTAGATCCTCTTTTTTCCCAGCCTTTTTTAAGTCAACGTATTTATCAAATAATTTTTCCAGTATTTTGTTCTCGATATGGGAAAAGTCAAATTTGACTAAAATCTCTGAGAAATCTTGTATATCTTCGAATTTTTCTCTTTCAATTTTTTCTTCGATTTTATCTAAAAATAGCTCTAAGAAACCTTTTATTATCTCTTCATTTTTCTCACTTTTGATAAATTGGAAGGATTCTTTAAGAATAAAATCACTTTCATGTTCAATGTAATCTTTAAGAACTTCAAGAGTTTTTGTTTTTATTAGTAAACTTTCATCTGAGAGGTTCTGGACTAATTTTTTTAGAATCCCTTTTTTTTCATCTGGATTCAAGCTGTTAAATATCTCTTTTATAATTTTTTGGTTTTCTTCTTTTAGTAAATCCTCTCTTTCGTAACTTAAAATTTTTTTCTTTTCGTGTTCGACAAGTTCTGCTTTCTCTGGCAAATATTTTATCAATTTTCTTATTTTAATAGACTCTTCAACGTTTCCTGAAATCTCCGCATCTTCTAAGGCTTTCTCGAGAGCTCGCCTAGCTTTTATAGCTTCTTTTGATTCAAGTTTATAAAGTTCACTTAAGACTTTCTCATCCTCCGGAATTTCTCTAAAAAGAGCGCGTAAATCCTCATCTTTTAGTTCCCTTATTAATTCTTCTAATCGATTTAACCATTTTTTACTTTCCTCAGGAAATTCTTTTATAAGATTTAATGTCCCCTTTATTTTCTCCTCTATATTAAGCGGTATTTTTTTAAGCATTTCTAATTCTTCACCTAGAGCAACGTATACTTTCTGATTTATCAAAATATTTCTAAGTTTCTCAGTTTCCTCCAAATTTTCAATTCCTCCCTTTGTTTTCACTTCTGAGGGTCTTTTTGACAAGATCTTTAGAAGTAATCTTACATCCTCGATATCAATTTCATGAACAAAGGAAATTGACTGTATTTCATATTCGTTTAGAATTTCAACGATTTTTTGAGACGCAAGGAGCCTTTGATTAGGGAAAAGAACACCATCAACGATAAGATTTCCCTCATGACTGGAAATTGTAAAGGATTTTCTCTTTTTTAAAAGATAGTTCATACTATTTACAAGTTTTTCAATGTTTTCAGTTACTACTTTTGAACTTTCTGGATAAATCCTATAGGATTCAACACAGCTAAATAGTGCAATAAGATTTTCTGTAATTAAGGGAAAATCCTTTGCTTCAGGGATAGGAGCAGCTGGAACCTCTCTTACTCTAAAAATTTTTCTTTTCTCTAGAATTTTTCTGATATCTTCTCTTTCTTCTAATCTTTTAACAAGTTCAGACAACTTAAGAGAGGCTTCAAATGCTTCCTTGGTTTCCCCCGCAAGTTTTGAGTGAAAAAGTAAAGATCCCAAAATTACTTCTTCGGGCACTTCCTTTATTTTTTGGACTATATCCAAAAACCTCCGATGCATTTTTCTTTTATTTTCCTCAGAGAGTTTATCATAAAGGAATTTTCTAAAATTTTCATTAACAAAACAATAGCTTTCCCTACCTAAGTATTCTAATATATAAAGATTTACAGCTTTATCAGCAAGCTCTATAAATCTTCCTGGATTTATGCCAATGTATCTTGAAGCTACGTTTACCTTAAAAGATTTACCTAAAACTGAAAGAGATATTATAAAACTTCTTAGTTCTTTATCGATTGATTTAATCTTTTCAAAATAAATTTCTGTAATATCGTTAGGTTTATTTTCTGGTAACTCATTAAGTAAAAATTTTTCTTCTCTAATTGAAATGAAATTCTTTAAGACTGCGTATCTTAAACACTCTTCAATTAGGTTTGGGATTCCCCTTGAAATTTTATAAACCCAATTAATAAAGTCTTCTTTTTCCTCAATTTCAGGTAAAATCTTTTTTATGTAAATTTTTGTATCTTCTATACTTAAACTTTTTAACTCAATTTCTCTATTTTCCCAATCAACTCGTTCTATACCTGCTGAGAGTATAGATTTAAATTCCTTAGATAATGAAATGAAGGCTTCTTTTGAGTATCTATCAATGTAATCTGTGTCATCGAGAATTATAAAATCAATCTCTTTTCTAATAATTAAGTCATTTAAAAGGAAGGGAATCTTCTCATGTTTTTCCCCAAATTCCTCACACAGAGAAGAAAAGGGCACATCCTTAAGCTCCTCCCTAAAGGTTATTTTAATAAACTTTTTATTTTCTTTATTAAGTTCATCAATAAAAAATGAAATTAGTCTTGTTTTACCAATTCCATGTATCCCTTTTAAATGTAAGGGTGGCTCCCCCCTTTTAATAAACTCCTTTAAAATCTCTACTTCTTTTTCTCTATTTACTATCTCAGAGGGTGTACATCTTTCTTTTAAAAATTTTTCTTTTTTAATTTCTTCTTCAACCTCAGAATAAAATCGGTACTGAAATTTACCTCTTCTTTTTCCGAAATAAAGAGCTGAGTCAGATTTTTCAAAAAGCTCCTTTACAGAGACACCCTCTTCAGGAAATATTGAAATCCCAATACTTGCTCCCAATCTCACTTCATCCTTTAAATAAGATACCCTGTAATTTTTTAACTTCTCTAAAAAACTACTGCATTTTTCCTCAATAACACTTTTTTCCTTTGTATTACTTATTACAATGAATTCATCACCTGCAAATCTCAGAAGCTCATTTCTACTTGGGTCAAAAACAGAACTTAAAAACTGTGACACAACCTTTAAAACCTCATCTCCCTTAAGGTGACCGTATCTGTCATTTATTTCCTTAAAATTATCAAGATCAATAATCAGAAAACTCCCGCTCTTTAAGTTTTTTATTATATTTTCTCCCTTTTCAAATAGAAATCTCCTATTTTTTAGTTTAGTTAATTCATCAATGTAAATTTCTTCTCTCATTCTCTTATAATTTTAAATAATTTTTTCAATAAAATCAAAGGTTCAATTCCCAATAAAGTTTTAAAAAATGTTATGATAGAAAATCTGCTAAAAGAGGATTTTTTTTCTTTCGTAAAAAAAATTTCTAAGGAAGAATTAGAAAATTTAATAGAAAACCATCTTGCACCCAATTATAAACCTTTTCCTGTATGGATAGAAAGGGGATCTGGCTCTAAGGTTTATGATATTGATGGCAAAGAATATATTGACTTTATAGGATGCTACTCAGCACTTTCCCATGGTCACCTGAATAAAAAAATACTCGAAACTGTAAAAAAACAATTAGAAAAGTTAACCCTTACAGGACGACATGTTATATATCCTGAACTTGTTATATTTTCAAAAGTTCTCTCTGAATATTCAGGTCTCGAAATGGTTTTACCTATGAATACAGGCGCCGAAGCAGTAGAAACTGCAATAAAAGCTGCAAGAAGATGGGGATATAAAGTAAAGAAAGTAGAGGAAAATAAGGCTGAAATTATCGTAATGGAAAGAAATTTTCACGGTAGAACAATAACAGTTATAAGTTTTTCTACTAATGAGGAGTATAGAGACGGTTTTGGTCCCTTCACAGAGGGCTTTAAAATAGTTAAATTCGGAGATTTAGAGGAAATAAAAAAGAAAATTACAAAAAATACAGTTGCCATACTTTTTGAGCCTATTCAAGCTGAAGGAGGTGTGTATGTTCCTTATGATGGTTTTCTTAAAGATGTTAGAAAGTTGTGTGACGAAGAAAACATTCTGATGATACTTGATGAAATACAGACAGGAATGGGTAGAACCGGAAAACCTTTTGCTTACATGTGGGAGGATATAAAACCAGATCTTATAACTGTTGGAAAAGCGCTAGGGGGTGGAGTTATGCCAGTTTCGGCAGTTGTAGGAAAAAAAGAGATACTTTCCCTTATGACACCTGGATCACATGGCAGCACCTTTGGAGGTAATCCCCTTGCCTGTGTGATTGGGATTGAATCTATTTTGGAAATGATTAGAGAAAAACTTCCTGAAAAAGCATTTGAAAAGGGTAACTATCTTATGAAAAAGCTAAAAGAAATCGATTCTCCAAAAATTAAAGAAATAAGAGGAAAAGGGTTGCTCATAGGTGTAGAAATAAATGAAAGTTATGGAACTGGTAAAAAACTGGCAGAGATACTCTTAAAGTATGGATTAATAACTAAAGAGACCCATTTGATGACTGTTAGGATCACACCCCCTTTAAATATAAGCTATGAGGAGCTTGACGAAGGTATTGAAAGATTCAAGAAAGGGGTCGAGGAGCTCTAGAAGTTTTTAAAGGGATTCTCCTCCTCTTCCTCTTCAACGATAAACTTTATCTTTTTTGCTTCTCTATAGAGTCTTGAAAGTAAGATTAGTGTAAGAGGAATAAAAATACCTGATATTAAAAAGAAGATATACGGATTAAGTTTGAAGGCGGGAGAGGGTGTGTATCTCATAATGTTAAATATCATTAAAGATGCTGAAAACCATATGGTGGTGAAATTTGTTAAGGGGTTCATAGATTCAGCAAGACCAAGTCCCGGTATTCTCTTTTTTGTTATGGGATAAAAAAAGTTCACTCCCATGTAGCCAAGCTGATCAAGAAGACCGTGGGACATGTAGCCTATAAAAAATATAAGGGAGTTTTGAAAATAAAAGGGACTTTTAATCAGATACAAAAATAGTCCGACAAGGAAGGAGAAAAAAAGAGCTGCAAATACTCCATGGGTCCATTCTCTATGCCAAGGTATAAAAATTATTTTAACCATATCTCCCTCTGGTACAAGAGCAAGAGATGGCCCTGAAAATATATCTACTATAATTTCCCTATAGTTATATTGAAAAGGAATATCTACTTTTCTCTCAACTTCTCTTCTTGGAGCCTGATTAAGAGGAACTGGTATCTGAGATGTGTTTACAGAGGGTCCGTAGAATGCTATTATTTTTCTATTTTCTTCATCAAGAATAAGGCCGTATCTTCTCCATAGATCAGGTCCAATAAGTAAAGTATGAAGCTTAATTCTTATTTCCCTTTTTTCTTCCCAAGCCTTCTGTAGAGCTTTTACAAAGAAATCTAAAATTTCCTCGGGATCTTTACCTTCAGGGTCTGGTTCAAATTCATAGTCCCATTTTTCAAGAAATCTATATATTTTAAAATCAAGAAAATCTGGTAAATAACCACCTATACCCCCCCAGACAAGATCGAGGGTTCCCTTTTCAGCAGCTGACCTTACAAGATCTGGAAAAAAACTTGATAATGATAATCCAAATGTAAAATGCGTTATCCCTTTCATAAAATTTTATAACTACTCTCTGATTATAATGCTTGAGATTATAAAAAAATCAACTATTAAAAAACTGAGAGTGTCTAAACTTAAAACTCCTCATGGAGAGGTTAATTTACCAAATTTTATGCCAGTTGCTTCGCAGGCTACAGTAAAAACCCTTCCTCCAAAAGATCTCAAAGAAATAGAAGTGGAAATCATCGTCTCAAATACCTATCATCTACATGTGAGACCGGGTGAAGAAATAATAGCGCAACTCGGAGGATTACATAAGTTCATGGGATTTTATGGTTCAATTTTAACTGATTCCGGAGGTTTTCAAGTTTTCTCTCTTTCTGAATTAAGGAAGGTAAAAGAAGAAGGAGTTGAATTTAAGTCGCATGTTGACGGTAGTAAGATATTTTTTAGCCCAGAAAGGGTCATTGATATTCAGCTGAAATTAGGTTCTGACATCTTAATGGTACTTGATGAATGCCCTCCCTATCCGTGCGAAAAGTCCTATGCTGAAAAGTCTTTGGATTTAACTTTAAGATGGGCAGAACGAAGCTATAGGTACTTTAAAAGCAAAACTGAATCAAATGAAAAAAGACCTCTCCTTTTTGCCATTTCTCAAGGTTCTATCTATAAGGATTTAAGAAAAAGGGGGATCGAAAGTCTCCGTGAGTTTGATTTCGATGGCTTTGCGATAGGTGGTCTTGCTGTTGGTGAGCCTAAGGAGCTTAGAGAAGAGATAATCGAAGAAATAATAGACCTTTTTCCGGAAAATAGACCAAGATACATAATGGGAGTTGGATATCCAGAGGATATTTTCTTTTGTGTTGAAAGGGGGATTGACCTTTTTGATTGTGTCTTACCTACAAGAAATGCAAGAACCGGACTTGTTTTCACCTCTGAGGGAAAGATACGGATTAAAAATGCAATTTATTCGAACGATGAAAGACCACTTGACCCAATGTGTGATTGTTATGTTTGTAAAAACTTTTCAAGAGCCTATATAAGACATCTCTTTAATGTTGATGAGTACCTTGGACCCTATCTTGCCTCTTACCACTCAGTTTATTTTTACATAAGATTACTCAAAAACATAAGAGAAAGTATTTTAAATGATACCTATAAAGAGTTTAAAAAAAGCTTCTTTAGTAAATATCAAGTTGAACAGATTTAACTCCAATTTGATTTTTTGTTTTTTTATTCTTATAATTAAGAACAAAAAGGAGGTTGTCCTATGGGTAAAATAAGGGTTCTGGGGGTTATAGTCCCCATTTTGATTGGGGGCTCGCTTCTCTATGCAGGTAAGGTGATTGAACCTGAATTTAAGGTCATAGACATAACTCACACAGTTAACAAAGTTCCGGCCCCAATCTTTGATACCTTCAGAGTATGGCCCGGTGCAACTGCTAATCTTACACGAGAAGTAGCCATTGGTAAAAACTTTAAAGGTATAAATGACGATACAATAAGAATTGTTACTGTCCAATCAGGTGGAACAAGATATCTTGTAATTGCTACTGATACCTCTACTAATAATTTTGGTAGGAATAAATTTAGAATAGCGTTTCCTTACACATTTCCTACAGGGATTACAGCCAATTCTGTAGCATTAGGTAATGTTGATGGTGATTATTATACTGACATACTTGTTGGAACTGGAGCCTCACCTTTTACAGTATATTGGTTTGAATGGAGTGAGGTAGCACCTGGTTTTCAACTTCAAAGCTCCTTTAACGCACCTGCTGCTGTTAACGATATTGTGATAGGTGATGCTGACAATGATGGAAACAGTAATGAAATAATTCTTACAACTGCTACTACTTCGCCTCCTCAAATTTGGAGATATATTTGGCAAGCAGGGTCTCTTGTAGGAACCCAGATAAATCTTACAGGTACTGTTGCTGCAAGAGGAGTTGCAATAGGTGATATAAGGCCTGATATACCTGGTAATGAGATATACGTGGTAGGATCTACTAATATTTGGATGGTTTACTGGGATGGCTCAACTTGGGTTGTATCTACAGTAACTACAGGTGTAACAGCTTCATGGGATATTGCTATAGGTGATATAGATCCATCTCTTCCCGGAAACGAATTTGCAGTAGTTCATGCTTCCACAAGTTATCAAGTTTCGGTTTGGAATTGGACTGGTGCTGCTTGGAGCGGAGTAGCCTGGAGACTTACAACTACCTGGGGAACAACAGATAACGATATAGCTATAGGTGATGTTATTACAGATAACTATGGTCTTGAAATTGTATTAACAGGAGGTAGCACGGCTACTGCTGTTCCATACCTATTCTGGATTGGTCCTGGTGGAAGTGCATGGGTTTACGTTCTTCCTAAAGCAAGGGGAGGTCAGATTGACTATGGTGTAGCAGTTGGGAACATAAATAAGTTTAGACATTTTAACAGCGAAATTGTTCTAAGTGGTGGAGGTTCCCTTCTTGAGCTCGAACAGAGAGTTTATCCAAATGATGTTATGACCTATTGGATAAGAATGAAAAATGGTACTGCTGTCAGGAATTTACCTGATACTATATTTGTAAGTATCTTTAATGCTGGTTCTGCTCCTCAATCGAACTTTGGTATAAACTATAGCTTTAAATGGAGACCTATTTCAGGATCTGTTACGTATACTGGTGTCTTGAATCCAAATCAATCCGATGTCGTTAAAATTCCCTTTACTCCCACTTTCACTGGATTTGATACTCTTTTTGTTTCTACAGCACTAGCTACGGATCAAAATATAGCAAATAACAGGACAGCTTTACATCTTGAAGTCTATGATGATACAACAAGATGTGCTTCAGGATTTAATCCAGTGCTATTCCCTCCATCAAATTCAACTGTCCCTCCGACCTCTTGGCAAAGAGTAATTCTTTCAGGTATTTATAATTGGGTAAGAACTACTTCACCATCTTCTCCTGCTGCACCAGTTTTAGAAGGGTATGCAGTAGCTATGTACCCTTCCTATTCTGCCTCTTCAGGTTCTATGGCAAGGCTAATCACGCATCCCATGAAGATTGGAAGTACTGCAAGGAAACTAAAACTGAGGTTTTACATGTATGGTGATCCAGGATTTTCTGGTAATCCCGATTCAATAATAGTTGAATATTCTCTTGATGGAACCAGTTTTATGAGAGTTGCTGGTTTTGGAAGATATGCTGCAACTGCTGGTTGGAGAAGGTTTGACGTAGATATAGGTGATTTTCCACCCAACAAAACAGTCTACGTTTCTTTCCTTGCTAAAAGCGCATATGGAAACAACATGTTTATTGATTCTGTAAGGATTGTTGCTACAACTCCAACTGCAGCTACAAGAGATGCCCAAGTGATGTCTATTGTTCCCTTAAGAAAGCCTTTGTAT
>JBCNVI010000001.1:14320-15904 GCA_039630235.1 Candidatus Hydrothermales bacterium
AGTTTGTCCTATTTATCATGTGCCTCCCTATACTAAAAACTTTGATGAAAGTTGGCTTAATTCAACTGAACCTCCTTTCTGTGGATGGTCTATAGTTGATGGAGGAGACGAACCTTCCCCCGCAGTAAATACCAACGATTGGCACAGGTTCGTTTCTACAGCTCCTGCGAGAACAGTAGCTAGAGTTTACTTTTCACCAAGAGAGTGGCATGATGATTGGCTAATTTCACCTAGATTTAACTGTTCAGCATGGGGTACCTATAAGCTGTCTTTCTGGCATTATTATAATGATTACTCTACCACTGTACTTGATTCTGGAAGAGTTTTGATATCAACAGACGGAGGAAACACATGGATTACACTCATGAAGTTTTCAAATGCTGACGATTCAGGAAGAAAAACCATCGATATAAGTCATATAGTAAATAATAAAGACAATGTAAAAATTGCTTTCCATTATGTTGCATATGATGAATGGTATTGGTATATTGATGACTTTTCCTTGAGTTTTGTTCCCGACCAACAGGCACCAAATATTTCTATTATTCTAAAACCACAAAATGCATACAGGGGTCCATTTATTGTGAAAGCTTTAATAAACGATAATGCATCTGGAGTGCTTTCAGATACACTTTATTACATAGTAAACGATCAAGTTTATGTAGCACCGAGAATATCTGTCAGTGGGGATACCTTTACTTATCAGATTCCGGATTTACCGGCTGGAACTGTAGTTGATTACTACATAAGGGCAAAAGATAGAGCTTTAAATATAGCAAGCACAAGAATTATGACCTTCTGTGTTCTTGAACCATTCTCAGCGGGATTAACAGCCTATGGTGTTCCAGGAGAAAATAACGTAAAACTAAAGTGGAGTTTACCTTACGATGATTTATCCCATTACTCCTATCCTAGATACGTATGGTCTGGATGGTCACAAGGTGATATGATAGCCACAAGGTTTACTCCTCAATATCATCCTTACAAAATTGAAGCTGTTGCAATGCTCTTTTATCAATATCAAGATACTGTTGAACTTCTTGTATGGAGGGATAATGGATTAGGTTATCCTGGTGTTTTGATATACTCTGATACTGTAGAAATCAGCACACTCTACCCATACTATCAGTTCATAGATCTTTCTTCCCAGAATGTTATAATTACTTCTGGTGATTTTCATGTTGGTATCAAATGGCTTGGTGATGATAAGCCTTATATAGTTTCCGATGACACCTCCTTTACCCAGAGAAGTAAGATTAATACCGGTACAGGATTTGTTCCAGCTGGTTATGATTTTGTAATTGCCTCGTATGTTTCCTATTTGCCTCCACTTGTGTCCAGTTCTAAAGAGGGAGTTGAGATTATTCATGAAGATGTAATTATCTCTTTAAATACTTCTGGTGCTCCATTTGCAAAGCTTAAAAAGTCCTTAATTGAAAATAGGGATTCCTACAAGAAATCTAATCTATATTTAGATCTTTTTGGAATTCAACACTTTGAGATTTTGAAGTCTCAGACTTCTGGTGGTCCGTATACTTCTTTAGGAACAACTACTCAGACATACTTTGTTGATCAGGATGTCAG
>JBCNVI010000001.1:16064-86219 GCA_039630235.1 Candidatus Hydrothermales bacterium
ATAACAGATTGGTCAGGTCTCTATTACGATACTATTGGTTATAGATTTGATGGCGGAAGCTTCGAGTTTAGAACACATAGCTTTGTAGTTGGTTCAAGATACTACTACGTCATTCCTGTAACTTCTGGAGTCAGTTTGATTGAGTTTTATCTCTTCTGCAGGGATAACTCCTGGTGGAGAAACTATACAAGAGACCCTGCTACTGGTTACTATCAATTTACTGGTGTTTCAGAGCTCACTAGAGATATTCCATCTAAGTTCTTCTTTAATGTTCTTAATACAGTTTCTGATGATGAATTTGTGAAATTCGCCTATGGTATACCATCTGAAACTGAGGTTGATATAACAATATATAGCGTCACAGGTAGAAAAATAAAGACTCTTGCAAGCGGTGTTAGAAAGCCTGGAGTATACTACTTGTTGTGGAATAGAGTTGATGAAAGTGGCAAAAAAGTAGGAGCCGGAACATATCTCTTGAAGGTTAAAACAAAAGATAAAGAGGAAATTAAGAAATTCATCCTCCTCAGATAATGGTGGAAAGTTTTAAAGGGGTTCAAATCCCCACTTTCCTTTGATTGGATTCTAAGTTAAAATGTTTAACTTTTTATTTCAGTTTTTTTTAATTTTACAATTGTTTCCCTCTTTACCGTTCCCACAGGAGGAAAAGGAATTTAAGTCTGCTGTGTGGATCCCCTATGATTTCAAGGGGACTGAGTACTTTAAGTATGAAGTAATAGGAAAGGAAGAAAAAGAAACAAAAAAAGGATTTGAGATTATTAAAATCTCAAAAGAGGATGATAAATATAAAGTTTATATAGAGGGCAAATTCGGTAAAAGTGAAGGGAGTTCTACAGTTACAGTAGAAAGCAAAGGTGATATCCCTGGAGTAATTTTATCACAAGCCGCTTTTAATCCCTATATTGCTCCTTTAGCTGTAGCACTCTTTACACCTGCCTGGACTTACTATTTTACTATTGCAGGATTTAAATTCGAGGAAGGATCAAAATGGAAACAAAAAGATGAAAGTGGTAAAGTGATTGAAATGGAGGTAGTAAAAGGAACACAAACCTATGCTGGAAAAAAGGGTAAAAAACTAATTATAAAAGAGGATGGAAAAGAAATTTGGGTTATTGTGTGGTCAAAAGATGTAGCTTTGCCACTTTATATAAGAATGGGACAAGAAAAAGAAAATTTTTACGAACTTAAACTTGTAGAGTACAAAGAATAAATTTAATTTAAGGCTTAAATTAGAGTAGGGTAGGCACACGCGCTTGAAACGGAAAGAAGAGAAATAGGAGTTTATCGCTTTTTTTACTTTTGTTATGACTCCTTCCTTTTACTTATGGTATAGTGTAGCTTCTACTAATTTAGGTAACTTAAAATCTAAAGACTTGGATATAAGGAGAGGTAAAGAGGAAAGGAATCAACTATCTGATTTTTAAAATCTTTTGACTTCTTACTCCCCTTTTAAAAACAATTTTTCCTTGCCTATTTTTTCTACCTGTTATATCAAAGAAAGCCTCTTTATTATTTTTTTCAAAGTTCAAAAATTGGGTCTTTTCCCTCTCCTCAACTTTAAGACCAAAACCCGAATCGAAAAAAACATAACCAAGTGAATCAGTTGAACCAGTTTGTAAGTATATTCTTAATGTTAACTTGATAAAACGCGCACCAGTAGGAGGAACCTCTTCAGCTAAAAGTTCCTGCCAAGAAGCTAGATCACTTGAATAGGAAGAAAAAAAATAATCACTAAGTGAAGTTGAATCACTCTTACACCAAGTACAATGTACCCTTCCTCTTACATCAGGATCATTGTCATAAATATAAAAAATTATTTTGTGATTCAGTCCTAAATCTGCAATAGGCACAAATTGTACAAGAGCCTCAGTATAATTTGTTGTTTTACTCGCTCTTTCCACCTTTACTGAATGTCCACCTGTTCTAACTAAACTCTTTTCCTTATAAACAGGTAAAGCAGCTGGATGACTTACAACCCAATCAACTGGAGTTGTTGTATCTACCCAATTTTCAAAATCTGCATTTTTTATGTTTAAACTTATTTGTACCACTAAGATTAATGCCCACATATTAAGTCCCCCCTTAAAAAAATCTATATTTAAAAATATAATACAAAGCCTTTATTCCATCTTTCCAGTTAATCTTTTTGCCCTCTTTATAAGTCCTTCCAAAGTATTTTATCCCAGTTTCATATATTCTCCATTTTTTTGACTTCGAAATTTTAATTGTAAACTCAACCTCAAAACCAAAATCATTAGCAGTTAAATTTATATGTTCTAATACTTCTCTTTTAAACATCTTTGTACAGACTTCAACGTCTGAAAAAGTCATATCGCAAAGTAAGTTAATTAAAAAACATATTATCTTGTTTCCTAAATAGTGGTGAAAGTACAAAACTCTATGGGGCTCGCCATAAAATCTCGAACCATAAACAACATCTGCCTTGTCCTCTAAAATTAACGGCAACATCTTATTCCACTCCTCTGGCTCATACTCATAATCTGCATCATGAATTACTATTATGTCTCCTGTTGCCTCCTTAAACCCCCTTCTTAAAGCCGCCCCCTTTCCCATATTCCTTTCCTGAAAGATAACCTTTACCTCCGAATCATTAATTTTCTTTAGTATTTCCCTTGTACCATCAGTCGAACCATCATCAACTACAATTATCTCTTTTTCTAAATCCCCATAAAGTTTAACTTCCTTAACTTTTTTTAAGACGCCCTCTATATAGTCCCTTTCGTTATAACAGGGAATAACAATAGAGAGTTTTTTAAATTTTTTCATCTAAAACCATCCTAAAATAATCAAGTGTTTTTTGTAGACCCTCCTCAAATTCAACTTTAGGTTCCCAATCTAAAACTTTTTTCGCCTTTTCTATATTTGGACACCTCCTTTGGGGATCATCCTTTGGTAACGGAAGAAACTTTTTCTCAAGTTTTCTATTCACTAACTTTTCAATTATTTCGGCAAGCTCAATTATTCTTATTTCCTTAGGATTACCTAAATTTATCACCTCACCCTTTAAATTACTTTTAACCCCCATCCTTTTTAAGGCCTCTACCATATCATCAATATAACAAAAACTTCTTGTTTGATTACCATCTCCATAAATCGTTAAAGGTAAATTCTTCAAAGCTTGAACCATAAAATTAGGAATAACTCTTCCATCATCGATATCCATCCGTGGACCATAAGTGTTAAAAATCCTTGCTATCCTTACATCAAGATCAAACTTTCTAAAAAAAACCATACAGAGGGCCTCTCCAAACCTCTTTGACTCATCATAGACACTTCTTTCTCCGATTGGATTAACGTTTCCGTTATAGTCTTCTCTTTGAGGATGAATAAGAGGATCTCCATAAACCTCTGAAGTAGAAGCAAAGACAAATACAGAACCATCTTTCTTTGCCTTTTCAAGTAAATTTTTTGTGCCGTAAGAATTAGCAAGCATAGTCTCAAGCTGATAATTATAGTATTGCTTTGGAGAAGCAGGTGAAGCAAGATGATATATTATGTCATATCTCTCAGGCAGCTCAACCACATCACAAACGTCAAGTTCAAAAAATTTGAAATTCCTGTATTTTTTTAAAAGTTCCACATTTTTTTTATTTCCTGTAATGAAGTTATCAATACCTGTTACTTCTTCTCCCAGGTTAAGAAAGTGTTCACACAGATGGGATCCTATAAAGCCAGCGCAGCCTGTTACAAGTATCCGCATACTTTTCTTCCCGTTGGTATATATATAAAATTAAGCTCACATATTTTATTCACATCTAAGCAATTTCTACCATCAATTATTATTGGTGTTTCCATTAACTCTTTTATTTTTTTAAAATCTAAGTTTCTAAACTCATCCCACTCGGTTATGACTAATATGGCGTTTGCTCCCTTTACTGCATCGTATGGATCCTTCGCATAATATATCCTATCACAACCTAAAAACTCCCTTTTGAAATTTTCCATTGCATACGGATCGTAAACTCTACAAAAGCCTTTCTCTTCTATGATCCTCCTTACAATTTTTATACTTGGAGCCTCACGAACATCATCAGTTCCCGGCTTAAATGATAATCCCCAAACCGCAAAAGTTTTATCCTTTATAATCCATAAAACCCTTTTTATCTTCTCAATAAACCTATCGATTCTTGATTCATTTATCTTATCTACACACTTTAAGAGACTAAAATCTAAACCAAGTTCTTCTCCAATTTTATAAAAAGCTTTAACATCTTTAGGAAAACAGGAACCTCCATAACCTACCCCAGCATTTAAAAACTCTCTTCCTATCCTTTTATCAAGCCCCATTGCTTCTGAAACTTTCAAAATATCGGCACCGGTCTTTTCACATAGGTCCGAAATCATATTAATAAAAGAAATTTTCATAGCAAGAAAAGCATTTGAAGCGTGCTTTATTATTTCAGATGTTTCTATATCCGTGAAAATTATTGGAGCATTAAAACCTTCATAAATTTTCTCAAAAATTTTTTTACTTTTTTCTGATTCTACACCAACTACAATTCTATCTGGCTCTAAAAAATCTTTAACTGCTGATCCCTCTCTGAGAAATTCAGGATTTGAGGCAACTTCATAGGTTACGTCCTTTTTTGCATATAAACTCATAATTCTTTTTATCCATTCTGCAGTTTTTACAGGAACTGTACTTTTTTCTACTATTAAAGTAAACTTATTTAGATTCTTAGCTATTTCTCTTGAGACATCCTCAACCTGTGAGAGATCTGCTCTACCATCAGGAAGAGACGGAGTTCCAACACATAAAAAGATAACTTCACAATTTTCAGTTATTTCCTTGATACTATCAGTAAATACTAATCTATCATAATTTTTTCTCAATAATTCAGCTAAATTAGGTTCAAAAAAGGGGACTTCCTTGTCTTTCAATTTTTCTATTTTTTCTCTGTCTTTATCCATCCCAAAAACAATAAAGCCCTTCTCAGCAAAACACACTGCTGTTACAAGCCCAACACGACCAAGGCCCACTACCCCAAGTTTCATTATGTTTTACAATTAAAATTTAAATAAATTTAGTTTACGATAAATTTTTTCTACTTGCAAAGAATTCTATAAAATTCTTAAACTATAACTCTAATGGAGAAATTTGATATTTATCTTCATTCTCCTGAATTTATTTATGTTTGTAACGATAGTTTTGACGTTTATCATAAAAAAGATATTGGAATAAAAAATGGAAAAATTTGCTTCATAGGGGATTATGAGGAAGCTAAAGAAAAAATAGGGGACTCAACAAAGTTTTATAATTTAGAGGGTAAAATCGTACTCCCGGGATTTGTTGATCCCCACACCCATCCTGTATACGCCGGTGACAGGATACTTGAATTCGAAGAAAGACTAGGAGGAAAAGAATATCTTGAACTTTTGAAAGAAGAAAGAGGGATAATATCTACAGTGAAAAAAACAAGAGAGTTAAATAAAATCAAGCTCAAAGAAATTGTTAAAAATAGACTGTGGAAGTTTATAGAGTACGGAACTTTAACAATTGAGGCTAAAACAGGTTATGGGCTCTCTGTTGAAGAAGAACTAAAGCATATGGAAATCCTAAATGAATTAAAAGAAGAATTACCCTTAGATATTAAAATTAGTGCACTCTTTGCTCACGCTATACCCCCGGATAAGAGTAAAGACGAATACATTGAAGAAATAGTAAAATATGGACTCAAAGAAGCGAAGAAATATGCAGACTTCTGTGATGTTTTTGTTGAAAAGGGTGTTTATACAAAAGAAGAGGGGAAACTCATACTTACAGAGGCCAAAAAATTAGGTCTTTTACCTAAGATTCATGCAGATGAACTATCTGAATCTGGAGGAGGTGAGCTTGCCTTAGAAGTTGATGCTGTTTCGGCTGACCATTTGGAATTTACACCTATACACATACTTGAAAAAATGAGAGATAAAAACGTTTTTCCTATTCTTCTTCCTGGTACCTCCTTTTTTATGAGATTACCCTTTGCAAACGGTAGAAAAATGCTTGATCTTGGCTTAAAAGTATCTCTGGCAACCGACCATAATCCAGGAACCTCTTATCTTTTTTCCCAGGTCTTCTCAGCTGGTCTTGCAATTTTTTTGATGGGCTTCAAAATTGAAGAGGCAATTAAAGCAATAACAATAAATCCCTCAAGATCCTTGCTTTTAGAAGAAAAAAAAGGCTCTATCGAAGTCGGAAAAGATGCTGATCTTATTGTCTTTGATGTTAGTAGACTTTCTTACCTTTTTTATAACTTCTTTGAGGTAAGAAAACCTATTCTTATTATAAAGAAGGGAAAGGAGGTTATAGATGAAATTAGTTGAATGTGTACCGAACTTTTCAGAGGGTAGGGACAAAAGAATAATAGAAGAAATAGTAAATTCTATAAAAGAAGTTGAAGGAATAAAAGTTCTTAACGTAGATATTAGCTATGACGCAAATAGAACTGTAGTTACTTTTATCGGTGAGCCTGAAGCGGTAAAGGAGGCAGCATTTAGAGGGATAAAAAGGGCGTCAGAGCTTATTGATATGAGAAAGCATAAAGGTGCTCATCCAAGAATTGGTGCTACGGATGTCTGCCCTATAATACCTCTAAAAAACATTACTTTTGAAGAGTGTAACGAAATAGTATATGAACTTGCTAAAAGAGTAGGGGAGGAACTTTCTATTCCAGTATATCTTTATGAAAAATCGGCAAGAATTCCGGAAAGGAGAAGTCTTTCTTATATTAGAGAGGGTGAATATGAGGGTCTTCCTTATAAGATCCTTAAACCTGAATGGAAGCCTGATTTTGGACCACAGGAGTTTAACGCTAAATCAGGAGCCACTGTAATCGGTGTCAGAGAATTTTTAATTGCCTATAACATAAATCTAAACACAAAAGATAAGAGATATGCCGATGATATAGCCTTTGAAATAAGAGAAAAGGGAAGATCAAAAAGGACTGGTAATATATATCCATTCTACTTTAAAGGCGAAATTGTAAGATATAAGGACAATGAATACCCCTGTGGTGAGTGTGATTTTGTAGGAAAAACCTTAGAAGAAACCTATATTCATGTAAGAGAAAATCATAACTATGATCTCTATGAACTTTTAAAACTAAACAATATAGACATAAATGATGTAATTTCTAAACCAGTTAAAAAAAGGGGGCTCTTTAAAAACGTCAGGGCAATCGGTTGGTACATAGAAGAGTATAAGAGGGCACAGGTTAGCATTAACTTAACTGACTATAATGTTACTAATATGCATCATGTTTTTGAAGCAGTAGAAAAACTCGCAGAAGAGAGGGGTTTAAAGGTTACAGGAAGTGAAATTGTTGGACTTGTTCCCTTTAAAGCTATTTATGAAGTAGGAAAATTCTATCTTGAAAGGCAGAAAGCTTCAAAAGGCTTACCAGTTAAAGACGTGCTTGAAACTGCAATTCAATCACTAGGTTTAAGAGATGTTTCAGAATTCGAAATTGAAAAAAAGGTTCTTGGTTTACCGGACATTTTTGAATCAAATTTGCCTAAAATGAAAATATGGGATTTTTCGGATGAACTATCTAGACCCAGTCCAGTTCCAGGTGGTGGCTCTGCAGGAGCTCTCTCTGGGGCTATTGGTGCCTCACTTTGCTGTATGGCAATAAACATAACTATAAGCAAATTAAAAGACGATAAAAATTATAATCTTCTCTCCGAAACTTCCCTCAAACTCCAAGAACTAAAAGATTACTTTTTAGTACTAATGGATAAAGATAGTGAAAGTTTTAAAGAATATATGGAGGTTCTTAAAACAAAAAAAGATAAAGAGAGTGTAAACAAAGCCTTATATAAGGCTATAGAGATTCCCTTTGATGTTTCTAAGAACTCTATCCTTGCTCTGAAACTTGTTGAAGATGTTGTTGAATTAATAGACGAAAATGTCATTTCAGATTTAGGATGCGGAATTAACATGCTTAACTCTTCTTTTAGATGTGGAATCTTTAATATGCTTATAAACTTGAAGAATTTGGATGAAGAAATTAAATTAAAATACAGGGAGGAGATTAAAAATATGAAATTAAAATTTGAAAATTTGACTAAAAAACTTGAAAATATAATTTTGGAAAAATTAGAAGGAGGGGATTTATGATTTTAAAGGAACGTTTCAAGAATTTTGCATTTAAATACTTTAGTAAAAGAGAGTTTGATAATGCTCTTAGACTTGTTGATAGATATTTAGAAGAAGATAAAGATAACTATGATCTTCTTCTTTTTAAAGGTGATATACTATTTGAAAAAGAGGAAATTGAAGCTGCTCAGAGTTATTACATTTCTGCTCTTGAGAAAGCGAATAAGGAAAAGAACCATATGAAACGTTTACTTGCGCTTATGAAGTTAAGGAAATTGCAGGGAGAGACAAATGAACTTAATTCAAGAATTTTTATTTCAGCATACAATCTCGGGATTTTAAAATTATGTAAAGATGCTCTGAATAAACTTCTCAGAGAAGAAATATTAGGAGAATCAAAGAGATATCTTGAAAGGATAGTAAGAGAAATTTTTAGTAACTACTGGGTTCAACAATTTCTTATTGGAATTTTGAACTTATATTTAAAAAATGAAGAGAGTTTAAAGTTAATTAAAAACGCTCTAGAAAATGTTGAATCCGATGATAAATTAAAAAATTATAAGGAATTCATAGAAGAATTATTGAAAGTAAAAAAAAGAGTTGAATTAAATGAGCTTGAAGAAATTTTAAATATAGAGGGACTTTCAGAAAAGAAACTTGAACCTTCAGGAACAGTAGAATTAGCGGATCTTTTAAAAAGCATAGGTTCAGTTGAAGAGGCTATTCTTGAGTACTATAGTGCCATTTATGGATACTTAAAATCAGAGTCTAATGTAGGGAAAGCGAGGGAAGTTCTTGACAAAATCAGAGAACTATCTCCTGAAGAAAAGAGAATAGAAAAAGTTGAAGAGTTTCTAAAGAGATTTGAAAGCAGTCTTACGGAAGAAAAGCCACAAGTAGAGATAAATTATGACCTGTTAGTTAAAATTTTTAGTGATTTTTTATTACCTGAGGAAAATTTTGAAAATTACTTAAATTTTTTAAATTTAATGGCGGTATGGAATATGCACGAAGATGTAATTAATGACTATAGGAACTTAGAAAAAAGTACTCCTGTTGATCTTTTTGCCCCATACTACTTATACACACTCTACCAAATGGGAGAATATGAAGAGGTTATAGCAAAGTCTGACAAGTTCATTGGATCAACTGAAAATGAAGAAGTAATGAATTTTGTAAGATACTTTAAGGGTTTATCTCTATATAGCCTTAATAATAAAAAAGAGGCTCTTGAGGTCTTGGGTTTACTATATGAAAAGGATCCAGGTTTTTTAGATGTTAAAGAGTATATTGAGACAAAAAGACCAGAAGAGGTTCTAATTAAGGAAGAAATAGTTGAGGAAGTTGAGGAAGTAGAGGAAGTAGAAGAGTCGATATCTGAATATGAACCAATTGCTATTAGTGAAAAAGAAGAAGCTGAGTTAAAGGTAGAGAAGGGCACAGATGTTCATATTAAAGAACCATTATATGAGGAAGTTAGGGCAACAATAAAAGATGTTAAAGATAATTTTATAATAATTTAAGGAGGTTAAAAATGGAAGTCTATGAATTTTTTGGACTTAAGAAAGATCCGTTTGCTATGGTTCCTGATCCAGAACTTTTTTATCCCTCGAGAGTCCATAAAGAGGCATTAGAGAAAATAAAGTTTTGTATTACTAAAAACCGTGGAGGATGTGTTCTAACCGGAGAAATTGGAACTGGTAAAAGCATGATTTTAAGAAAATTGCTTTTAGATTTCTATCAGCATGAAAACTTTGTACCTCTTTTTGTTCTTTTTGCTCATCATGAAGTTAATGTAAAATGGTTTTTAACGAAAATTGCTAGATTCTTTGGCTTAAACGAAAGCCATGATATAAGAAGTTTAAAAGGGGACTTTATAAGTAAGATCCTTGAGTCCTTTGAGAGGGGTAAAAAGTACATTTTTCTGCTAGATGAAGCACATAAAATAAAATCTCAAGAACTTCTCTCCTTTTTTAGAGACATACTATCAATAGAGACGATGGATGAAAAACCTATTTCTTTTGTATTTGTTGGTCTTCCTGAGATAATAAAAAATTTTAGAGAAGATCCCAATTTTAGTCAGAGATTACCTATATGGATATCCCTTGAAAAACTCGAAGAGTCTGAAGTTATAGACTATATAAATTTTAGGCTAAAAAGAGCTGGAGGAAGTGAGGATATATTTACTCAGGAGGCTAAAAATAAAATAAAAAATGCTTCAAATGGAATACCTCGACTTATAAACGCCATTTGTGATGCTTCGTTACTTGAAAGCTATTTTAAAGGAAAAAAAAGAGTTGATTTAAAAGAGGTAGAGAAAGTTGTAGCTACTATGGGGTTATGAACATTTCAGAGTTAAAGAAAAGAGCAAGAGAGTATGAGATAAAGGGAGAATATAAGAAAGCTTTAGAAACCTATGAAACAATATTAAAACAGGAGCCGGAGGATCCAGAGGTTCTTTTTAGAATAGGACAAATTTTAATTAAATTTAGTCAAGAAAAAAAAGCAGGGGAATTTTTATTAAAGGCCTATGAAAATTTTGAAAAGAAAAAGATTTTTGATAATAGAACAATAGCTCTTTTGAAAAAACTCATTCAACTTTATCCTGAAAAAAAAGAGCTATATAAAAAAATTGCTGAGGCTTACTATCAAATTGGAATGCCAGGTGAAGCAGGAAAGAACCTGGAATACTATATTGAATACCTTTTTAAAATCGGAGAATACGATAAGGGATTTGAAAACTATGAACTTCTTTTAAAGTGGCAGCCAGAAAATTTCTCTCTTAAAGAAAGAGTCGCTGAACTTTACCTTGATTTTAGAAAAAATAAAAGATCAATCGAACTTTACTTAGAACTTTTATCTTACTTTCATCATAAAAATAAGCAAAAAGAAACTGAAATTAAAAATAAACTTTTTTCCCTGGGTGTGTCCGAAAAGCAAATAGAAGAATATTTAAAATCAGATAGTGATTCTGAGGAAAAAGAAAGCGTTTTTGTAACGCTTGATGAGCTATTAAGTGGCGAAATAAAGAGATTCACAAAAGCCACAAGGCAACTAAAAGATAAAACAGGATTGTACCAAGAGAAGGTGACAAAAGATGAAGGAAGTCTAGTTGAGACAGAGGAGGAGATACAAAGAGAAGTTATAAGAGAATTTAGTGAAGATTTTGCTACTATAGAGCAACAAAAAGAAGAAGTTGTAAGTGAAGAGAAAATTACGGAAACCAGAATAAGAACACCCGATAAAGTGAAGACTCTTGCTGAAACCCTTTTTATAATGGGTGATTATAGTGGCGCACTTGATACTTACTATAAAGCTTATGAGCTATATTATAGTGAAAACTTAATGATAGAGGCCTTTAATATCCTAAGGGAGATAGCAGAAAAATGGCCAGAAGAAGTAAAGGCAAGAAAAGAAATGGTAAAAATTTCTCATATGTTAAAGAATAAGGAACTATTAGTGGATAGTATTTTATCTTTAGGTGAATGTCTTTATAAAAGGGGAGCAAGGGATGATGCGTTAAAGTGGTTCTTAAAAGTTCTTGAAATTGAACCAGAAAATAAAAAGGCTATTGAATTTGTGACAATTATAAATCCTGAAAAGTTAGAAAAGAGGAGAAAAATAGAAAAAAAAGAAGTTAAAAAACCCCAAGTCTTTGAAACGCATAAACCGGAAAGAGAGAAAGTCAGTTTGGAAGGGGATAAAGTAGGAGTAATAGATTTAAGGAAAGAAATTATAGAGGAGTTAGAAGCTGAAGAAAAAAGAGACATCTTTAGTGAAGTAAGAGAAACTCTACACAAATTTTCAAAAGAAGTTGATTATAAGGGTAAATTAGAATTAGGTATTGCAATGAGAGAGATGGGACTTTATGAAGAGGCGATAGAGAATTTAAAGGAGGCAACAAAATCCGATGAGACAAGAGCTTTATCACTTGAGCTTTTAGGTGAAATTTTTATGGAATTAAACCGCTATAGCATTGCCTTAGAGTACTTTGAAAGGGCTTTAAGTGAGAAAAATTTAGAAAAAAGAAGAGAGATTTCTATTGAGTACCATATAGGGGAATGTTATGAAAAACTTGGAGATACCATAAACGCACTTGTTTATTATAAAAGAGTCTATGAAAAAGACCCAGAAATTCTTGGTTTAAAAGAAAAAATTAGGGAACTTGAAACGAAGAAAAAAGAAATTATAGATGATGAGAGAATCTCATTTTTATGATAGGTCTTAAAAATGTATACACTTTCATATATAGAATTTTACGGACTTAAAAGAGAACCTTTCTCAGCTGCTCCAGATGAAAGCTTTTGGTTTAATTCACCTCAACATAGAGAAGCCCTTTTAAAAATCATTTATGGAATAAAGAATTATAGGGGACTAATAACCGTTACGGGAGATATAGGACTTGGTAAAACCACTTTGGCTAGAAAGCTTCTTAGTGAGTTAATGAAATATGAAAATTTTGAACCATCTTTGATTGTTATTATTCACTCTGATATAGGTAAAGTGTGGTTTTTAAAGAAAATTGCTAGTAATTTAAAAATAATTACTGATGAGAATGATCCAGTTTCCATACTATCAAAAGTTGTTAAAAGGTTAATTGAAATGTATAAAAATTCAAAAATACCAGTAATACTTATAGATGAAGCAAATATGTTGAGGGATAAAGAAATAATGGAAGAAATTAGAGGACTTTTAAATATTGAAATTCCAGGAAAAAGACTTTTAAGTTTTATTCTTTTTGGACTACCTGAACTTGAAGAGAATCTAAAAATTGATATGCCTTTATATGAGAGGATATCATTAAAAATTAAATTAAAACCCTTTAATTTTGAGTCAACAAAAGAGTATATCCTTCACAGGTTAAAAGTTGCTGGAGCTTTAAAGGATATTTTTTCAGAGGATGCTTATGAAATTATTTATAAATATTCAAAAGGGAAACCAAGACTTATAAATACTATATGCGATAATGCACTTTTAGAGGGATTCCTTCAAAAAAAGAAATTAATTAACTGTGAGATATTAAATAAAGTAATAAAAGAACTCGGAATATGAAAGATTTAAAAATTGATCTTCATACCCATACAATATTCTCAGATGGTGAGTTACATCCTCAAGAGCTTCTCTTTATGGCTAAAAAAGAGGGAATAGATGTAATTGGCATATGCGATCATGATACACTTGAAGCAAGATATCATATAAAAAACACTGTTATCGAAGTAGTATTTGGAACAGAGCTTTCCTTAGGAGATGGTAAAAGGGACATTCATTTACTTGTATATTTTCCAGAGGAAAATTCGGAACTAGAAAGAACCTTAATTAAAATAAGAGAAATAAGATTTGATAGGGTAAAAAAAATTATAGATAAGTTAAAAAAGATTGGGGTTAAAATTGAATTAGATGAAGTTATAAATAATAATGAAGTAAAATCTTTTGGTAGGCCTCATATTGCAAGGGTTCTCTTGGAAAAAGGATACATCTCTTCAATTGACGAGGCTTTTGAACTTTATCTTGGAAAAGATAGGCCAGCTTATGTGCCAAAATTCAAGCTAACTCCAGAAGAGGGTATAAGACTTAGTCTTATATCAGGAGGTATACCAGTATTAGCCCATCCAGGTGTAGAAGAGATTGACTTTGACTATCTTGATTATCTTAAAAAAATTGGACTAAAGGGAGTTGAAATTTTTTATCCCGACCACGATTCTACAAAAGAAGAGTATTATCTTGAATACGCAATAAGAAATAATTTACTTATAACTGGCGGCTCTGATTTCCATGGTTTAAATCATCCTGGGAAAAATATAATTGGCCTTAAAACTTTACCTTATAATTATTTTTTAAAGCTAAAGGAGTTTAAAAATGAAATGTCTAATAGCTAATAGAGGTGAAATAGCGGTTAGAATCGCAAGAACATTAAGAGATATGGGAATTTCTCCCATAGGCATCTATTCAGACCCAGACAGATTCTCTTTACATAATTTCTTTATGGATGCCTCTTACCCTCTAAGTGGGAGATCAAGCTATGATACTTATCTAAATATTGACAAAATTCTATGGGTTTTAGAGAAGGAAAAGGTAGATTTTTTACACCCAGGTTATGGATTTCTCTCAGAAAATGCAAAGTTTGCAGAGGAAGTTACAAAAAGAGGCGTTATCTTTGTAGGTCCTTCTCCTGAGGCAATGGAACTTATGGGTGATAAGGTAATTGCAAGAAAAATTGCCGAAAAGTGTTATGTTCCAGTTGTACCAGGTTATTCAGAGAAAATTACTAATCCCCACGAAGCTATAAAGATATCCGAAAAATTGGGATTTCCCATTATGTTAAAAGCTAGCATGGGAGGTGGTGGAAAAGGAATGAGAATTGTAAGAAACAAGGAAGAATTTATCTCACTTTTTAACTTAGCTTACAAAGAGGCTGAAAGTGCCTTTGCCGATGGTTCACTTTATATAGAAAAGTTTATTGAAAAACCGAAGCATATTGAAGTTCAAATAATAGGTGATAAGTACGGAAATTATTATGCCTTAGGTGAAAGAGAGTGTTCTATTCAAAGGAGACACCAGAAGTTGATTGAAGAAAGCCCATCTTATTTCATTGACGATAAAATAAGAAAGGATATTCAGGAAGCTGCAATAGAAATTGCAAAATATGTAAAATACTATAATGCAGGCACTGTTGAGTTTATATTTGATGAAAATAGGAATTTTTACTTTATTGAGATGAATACAAGACTTCAAGTGGAGCATCCCGTTACAGAAATGAGAAGCTCACTGGATCTTGTGATGTTACAGCTTAAGGTTGCTATGGGTGAAAAATTAAAGTTGGAAAAACCGTATCCCCTAAGGGGTTACTCTATAGAAGTCCGCATCTATGCAGAGGATCCATATGAAAACTTTATGCCTTCGCCTGGAGAGATAAAATGGCTACACTATCCTCAAGGTCCTTTTGTGCGAGTAGACTCAGGTGTTTTTCAAGGCTATTATGTTCCTGAAGAATATGATCCTCTGTTAATGAAAGTAATTACATGGGGAAAAGATAAAAAAGAGGGAACTTTAAGGATGATAAGAGCACTGGGAGAGCTTTTTATAGCTGGTATAAAGACAACAAAGGATTTTTCTTTAAATTTAATATCTAGTGATTTTTTTGAAAAGGGGGAGTACGATACTTTTTTACTTGAAAGATGGAAACCGGAAATTCCTGAGTTTTCATTTGAGGAAGACTTACTGAATTATATCGAGAAAATTGAAAGTATTGAAGAAAAAAGGGAACCCCTTAGATCCCGTTGGAAAAACTTTTCATTCTTTTTGAATAATTTTGAGTTTTGAGTTGTGATAGCTTTTGATGTTATAATTTATTATGCTAATCAATAAGATAGAAATTGGGGAACCTATATTTCAAAGAAATCTGCTTCTTTTTCCCCTATATGGGGGTGAAGATGGGGAGGGAGACACAATTAAGACAATTGAAGAAGCGTATAGGGAAGGTTTTGGGGAATTTAGAGAGTTAGAAAAACCAAAGATTGAAAGAGTGATTTTTGAAAATAGGGGAAATTATCCTGTTTTTGCTATTGACGGAGAAGAAGTTTTGGGTGCTTTTCAAAATCGTGTTATAAATACGGCTTTTTTTTCTGAACCTAACACCGTTATTGAGGTTCCTGTAACATGCGTAGAGGAGAGAAGATGGGGAGGAAAAAGGAGTTTTTATTCTTCAGGAGTTTCCCTTTATCCTAGTTTGAGAGCTATTCTTTTAAAAACAACTAATAGGAGCTTACTTCTTAACAATTCTTTTGTATCCGATCAGAAGCTTGTATGGGAGAATATAAGAAAAACGTTGACGCAACTTAATGTTCAGTCAAGAACGCTTTCTATACAGGATGCTTTTAATTTTTATGAGTCTCAAATTAATTGGTACTTAGAGGGGATAAACTTTGACGATTGTTGCGGGGTAGCTTCTTTTGCTGGGTCAAATTTTCTTTGTATGGATCTTTTTGTTTCTAAAAGTTTGTTTGCGAAATTCAGGGAAAAGATTCTAAGGGGTTATGCACTTGATGCCATATTATTAAGAGAATATAAGACGGATTATATGGAAAAAAGTAAGGTGAAGGAAATTATTGATAAAGTTAAAAGAATAAAGTTAAGAGAGTATAAAGGTTTAGGAAAGGGTATTGAATTGAGGGGTGAGGGGGAGGGTTTAATTCTGAGAGGTTTTAAAAAGGAAAAAGACAAAATATTTCATTTAGCTATTTTTCCAGATCTTAGATTATAAGTTGGACTTTTTAAATTTAAGAGTTATCGATTTATTTGATATCTTATTTTTTATTTTACTTTCATATTTAGTGATAAGACTTCTAAGAGGAACAAGAGCAGGTTTTATGTTATTTGGTGTTTTTATATTTCTTTTCTTAGTAGCACTTTCCTATTTGTTTGATCTTACAGGAACAAAGATGTTTTTTAGTGGTTTAAGAAAAATTGGATTTATTACTTTAGTGATTATATTTCAGCCGGAAATTAGAAGATTTTTAGCGAATTTTGGACGTTTGCCCCTTGTGAGAATTATCGAAGAAGAGAAAATAGAAAATATTATAAATATTTTAGTAAAATCAGCTTTTTCTTTAAGAGATAGGGGATATGGGGCTATTATAGTGATTCAAGGAAGGATGGAGTTAGATGAAGTTACAGATAAGGCTTTATTTTTAGATGCTAAACTATCTGAGCCTCTTTTTATTGCTATATTTAATCCAGCTTCACCCATTCATGATGGTGCCTGTGTAGTAAAGGGAGATAGAGTAAAATATGTAAGATGTATTTTACCTTTATCTGATTCACAACAAATAGATGCTTCACTTGGAACACGACATAGGGCATCTATAGGAATTACCGAAGTAAGTGATAGTTTTGTAATAGTAGTTTCGGAAGAAAAAAGAGAAGTTTCCTTTGCTTATCAAGGTAGACTTATAAGAAAAGTTACAAAGGATACCTTATGGAGAAATCTTGAGCTTTTTTATAAGGGAAGAATTTAAAATTATTTATGGAGCCTGGAGAAAACTGAATACTCTTTTGATGTAATTTTTAAAATTTGATTCATTAGATAATGAGTACTCAATCATAGCTTGATATATCGGGAAAAGAGTTAAAAATCTCAGAATACTACCTGCACTAATTTCTTCTTTTGCTCTTGTGACCTCAACAGGGCCAAAAAGTATTATCTCATCAACTTCAGTAAAATATTTGTCTAGAAAATTTATCACTTTTTCTGTCGTAGTTAAATCTATTTGTTTTTTTTGAAACTTTGCGTATACAAAAGCGTTTTGAATTAAATTTACCACATCCTCTGGATATTTATGAAAAAGGAGGGCAAATCTTGATTTTTCATATTTACCCTTTATTCCAAAAAAAACTCCAGATTCTTCAAGAGAATGTATTTCAAATCTTAAAAAAATTCTTAGAAGATCTGAATCTCTTTGGTAACTTTCGTTTTTTCTTGGTTCAATGCCATATCCTACAAAATTAACATTCTCATCATGTATAGAAGGTACTACTGAAAGCTTTGAATGCCAGAAAATGTCCACTCCAACAACTTTTTCCAGTGTGTTTAGAATTGGGATAACAAGATCCTGTAACTTAGGCCTTATATACTCATAAAAAAGCTTAGTTCTATTACTACTTTTAAATATTTCTTCTATTTTCTCTATTGGTATATATGGCCTAATTAATGGTTCCTCCATACTGTTTTTCGCTAATATATTTTAGCGCGTATAATTTTATGTTTTCAATAAGTAAGTCTATGTTATCACCAAATTTTGCTGAAACAAAAACAGCAGGTTTATATTTATTTTTTAAGTATAACTTTTCCTCTTCCTCAAAAAATAAATCATACTTGTTAAAAACATAAATTATATCTTTATCGTGAACCCCAATTTCTGAAAGAACCTTATTTACAGACTCTATCTGTTTTTCCTTCATAGGGTTTGAAACATCTACTACATGTAGCAATAAATCCGCATCTAAAATAACCTTTAAAGTAGATTTAAAAGAGTGAATTAAACTAACTGGAATATCCTCTATAAACCCAACTGTATCACTTAAAATTATTGGAATTCCATCTATGTAGAATTTCCTTGTTAAAGCATCAAGAGTAACAAAAAGTGCATCTTTAGTTTCAGCTTTTTCCCTTGTTATCAAGTTTAGTAAAGACGTTTTACCTACGTTTGTATAACCTATCAAACAGACCTTAAAGAAATTTTTTCTTTTCTTACTCTGCACATCTCTCTGTTTTTCAATTTCTTTTAGTTTTTCTTTTAGATGTTTAATTCTTAGAAGAATATTTCTCTTTTTAATCTCAAGCATTTTTTCACCAGGGCCTCTTGTTCCAATACCACCACCTAATCTAGAAAGCCATTTTCCCATTCCCTTAAGCTTTGTTAACCTGTAGAGTAGTTGAGCTAACTCCACTTGTAACTTTGACTCCTTTGTCTTAGCATGTTTTGCAAAAATGTCCATTATTAATTCCGTTCTATCAATTACTTTTACTTTAAGAAATTCCTCTAAATTTCTTGTCTGCTTTGGTGAAAGATCTACCCCAAAGATTACAGTATTTACCGAATTTTGCACAATTTTTTCTTTTAGCTCTGCGAGTTTGCCCTTTCCTAAACAATAGTCAGGATCAATTTTCTCTCTAAATTGAATCACTTCTGAAGTTATAGTTGCACCTGCAGTTTTTACAAGGCTTTCTAGTTCACTTAGTTTATAACTAGAAACTTCTTTCTCTTTAGGTTTGAAAACTGCTGCTAATATTACTTTCTCGCTCAAACTTTAACTTTATCGGTGAAAACAAGATAAACTGCTTCGTCAATAGACTTGACAAAATGAAAGTCAATATCTCCTTTGACTTCTTTTCTTATTTTTTTAATATCTTGTTTTGACTCTTCTGGAAGAACAATCTTTTTAATACCTCCTCTTTTTGCTGCATTTATTTTTTCCTCAAGTCCACCTATTCTCAAAACATCTCCGGTTAGAGTTATTTCGCCTGTAAATGCAGTATCTGAAGGCAGTTCTTTTTTGGTAAGTGCAGAAAGTATTGCAAGAACAATTGCAAGACCAGCAGAAGGTCCATCTTTTGGAATAGCCCCCTCTGGGATATGTAGATGAATATCATATTTTTTATGAAAATTACTTTGTATTCCATACTCTTTACTCTTTGATCTTAAATAGCTTATTGCTGCGTATACTGATTCCTTTAAAACCTCACCTAAGTGTCCTGTTAGTATCTGTTCTCCTTTACCTTCCATTAGAAGAACTTCAATTTTCATTATTTCTCCACCATATTCAGTCCAGGCAAGTCCATAGGCAACACCCGGTTTTAACTTTTTTTCGCTTTCAATCGTTGTAAAGGGCGCAGGCCCCAATATTTTTCTTAAAATATTTTTGTCTACAATTGTTTTTTCCCCTCTTTCAACATAATTTTTTGCTGCATATCTTATTACTCTTGAAAGCTTTCTCTCTAAATCTCTTACCCCTGCCTCTCTTGTATACTTTCTTATTATTTCAAGTATGGCTTCATCCTCAATCTTAAAATATTTGGGATCTAAATTAATTTCATCAATTATTCTTCTTATAAGGTGTTTTTTTGAAATCATAAGTTTTTCATATTCTGAGTAACCAGGTAAATTTATCACTTCCATTCTATCTCTAAGAACAAGCGGTATTTTAAAAAGGGAGTTTGCTGTTGTTATAAATAAAACCTCGGATAGATCAAATTCAACCTCAAGGTAATGATCAACAAAGTGTTTATTTACATCAGGATCAAGGACTTCCATTAAGGCTGCGTAGGGATCACCTCTATAATCTATGCCTACTTTATCTATTTCATCGAGAAGAAAAACTGGATTTTTTGATCCAGCTCTTCTTATACCTTGAATAATTCTACCAGGAAGAGCACCAACATAGGTTCTTCTGTGTCCCCTTATTTCTGCTTCATCTCTTATTCCACCGAGTGACATTCTTACGAATTTTCTTCCTAATGCCTTGGCAATTGATTTAGCAAGGGATGTTTTTCCTGAACCAGGTGGACCTACAAAGCAAAGAATCTGCCCTAAAATTTTCCCTTTCAGTTTTAAAATTGAAAGATATTCGAGTATTCTCTCCTTTGCTTCAAAAAGGCCGTAATGTTCCTCATCTAAAATTTTTTTTGCCTTCTCTAAATCAAAATTATCTTCTGTTCTCTTATTCCATGGCATAGAAATTAAGAAATCAAGATACGTTCTTATGACAGAAGCCTCGGGTGAAATAGAGGGAGTCATTTCAAGTTTTTTAAGCTCTCTAAGGGCATGCTCTTTCACATCTTCTGGCATACCTGAATTTTCAATTTTTTCTCTAAGTGATTGAAATTCGTCAAATTCTTTATATCCTAATTCTTTTTGAATTTGTTTTAACTGTTCATGCAAAAAGATCTGTTTCTGGCTTTTTTGTAACTCTTCTCTTGTTCTTTCTTCAATTTTAATTTTTAACTTTCTAAACTCAATTTCTTCTATTAGTCTTTTATTAAGTTCTTTCAGGTAATCTAACGCATTATCAATCTCAAGAAGTGGTTGTTTGATCTCTGATTTAACTGGAAGATGAGTTGATATGAAGTCAGCTATTTCTATTGGATTCTTTCTTGAATATAAATTTGCCAAAAGGTCATCGGGAAAACCAGAGAAATAGTTCGTTAACTCTCTGAAATTTTCGATCGCTATTCTTGCTAAGTTATAGACTTCTTCGTTTTCAATTAGATTTCTTTTATATATCTCAAACTCAGCCTCATAATATTTTCCATTATAAAAGACGTTTAAAATTTTAACTCTTTCTATACCCTCAACGAGAATTCGGTAGTTTCCCTCTGGTGGTCTAAATTCAGTTATTACTATACCGAGTGTACCAACTTCATAGAGATCTTTTTGAGTGGGATCACTTACTGAAGGATCCCTTTGGGTAACAAAAATAATTTCTCTTTCACTAGTCTTTAATGCTTCTTCAAGTGCGTTTTTCGAGAAATCTCTCCCTAAGACAAGCGGATATATAGAATTAGGAAAGAGAACTACCTCCCTTAAGGGGATAAGGGGCAGCTTTCTCATTTTATAAATTTACTTTTAGTGCTTGATTTTTTCAAGTTAAATATTTTTATAATAAATTTATGCTTTTTTCAGTTTTTATTTTAGCTATTCTGCCTCCGTTTAATGTAAAGGCAGTAGATTTTCCAAACGATGCGGGTGGTAAGATAAAGATAGAATGGAGCCTTTCCTCGGATGATTCTATAATTGATTACTATATTCTCTTCAGAGAGCAGGAAGTAGCTCATAAGTGGAGTGAACCAGAGACGGTTGCAGTTTTAAAAAGGGGTGAAAGTAGTTATATAGATAGCGGTGTTAAGGATAAAGTAAACTATAGATATTTCATAAGAGCAATAAAAGGAGAAGAGTACTCTGACAGTGAAAAATCAAACGTAGTTTATTCCTCAGCCCAATGGTTTCATAAAAAAAGAATAAGTGCGTTGATCCTCCTTATTGTTATAGTTAGTTTGTTGCTATTTTATATAGAAAGGGCAAAAAGGGGGATACCTCTTTTTATTAGAAAGATACCGGGGCTTGATGCTATTGATGAGGCGGTAGGAAGGTCAACTGAGCTTGGAAAACCGCTTTTATTTTCTCTTGGTCTTGGGACAATTGCGGACATTCCAACAATTGCAGGACTTTCTATTTTAAAAAGAGTTGCTAAAAAAGCCGCAGAATATGAAACAGATCTGATGGTTCCCTGTTTTGAACCAGTTGTTTTTGTTGCAGCACAAGAAACTGTAAAAGAGGGTTATCTTGAAGCGGGAAGACCTGATTTATATAAGGAAGGGAATGTCTTTTTCTTATCTTATGAACAGTTTGGTTATGCTGCTGGTGTTGATGGGTTAATATTAAGAGAAAAACCTGGTGCCATATTTCTTCAAGGTTACTTTTATGCAGAGTCTCTTATAATTGCAGAAACAGGTAATTCAATTGGAGCAATACAGATTTCGGGAACAACGGCAGTTACGCAGCTTCCCTTTTTTGTGGCTGCTACAGATTACACCTTAATAGGAGAAGAGATGTATGCTGCCAGTGCCTATCTTGAAAGGGATCCGCTTTCCCTTGCTACAATTAAAGGTGAAGACTGGGTTAAAATGCTCCTCATAATTTTAATTTCTATAGGGGTAATCTTAGAGTCAATTGCTTTCTTTGTTAAGGTGCCATGGTTGCACTTTTTAAAGAATTTCTTTACAATTTTGTAAAATGAAGAAAGAAATTCCTCTAATAATAACTTTTATTTCTGGTTTTTTACTTATAGTTGCCTTTTTTATACCTCGTGAACCCTTTGGAAGCTTAGAGCAACGCTTTAACGATTGGTTCATAATTGTATCAGGTTTTACTTTAATACTAGGTGTAGATTCGCTTCTACTTTATCATTACAAAAAAATAAAAAGAAAGGATAAGGATGCCCCTTATTCTTTAATTCTCATAGCAAGTTTTTTAATTGTCCTTTTATGGGGAATTTATTCTGGAATAAAACATGGGAACCCCTTTAGTCCGGCTTCTACTTTCTTGAGATACTTTTACTCTTATGTTTTTGTTCCCCTGCAGGCTACAATGTTTGCACTTCTTGCCTTTTTCATATCTTCTGCAGCTTATAGAGCCTTTAGAGCAAGAACCTTAAATGCGACACTCTTACTTCTTTCTGCTGGAATTGTTATGCTTGGAAGAGTTCCAAAAGGAGAAGAAATTGTTCCCTATTTTACAGCAGTAACGTTAATTTTAATATCAATAACATTTGCATTAGAGGGACTTAAAAGAGCAAATCCGTTAGAAAAAACCTTGTTTTTAGGTATGGCTATTTTGTCTATTTTGCTTATTTATCCACTTTCAATACTTCTTAAAAAATATCTTGTAGAAATTACAAATTGGATAATGAATACTCCACAACTTGGAGCAAAAAGGGGTCTTTTTATCGGCATTTCTCTTGGAGCTATAGCAATGTCAGTTAGAATAATACTTGGAATCGAAAGGACCTATTTAAAATGAAAAACTTTTTTGAGAAAATAGCTAGAATTGATAGGAGAATTATATATTTATTGGTTTTTGTAGGGGTGGCGGTGCCTTTAGTAACTAAAAGGGGGTTTACGTTTGAGCCATCGGAAGAGGTTAAAAGGGCTTATGATTTTATAGAGAGTTTACCCGAGGGTTCAGTTGTTCTAATATCGATTGATTATGATGCGGCTAGTATGCCTGAGCTTCAGCCGCTTCTTGAGGTTGTATTAAGACATATCTTTTCAAATAATTTGAAGGTTTTAATGATGGGACATTGGCCTTTGGGGTTACCACTTGGGCAGATAGCATTAGAAAAGATTGCTAAGGAGATGAATAAAAAATATGGACACGATTATGTTTTTCTTGGATATAGACCTGGCGTGGCTGCGGTAATCCTTAATATGGGAAAAGAAATAAGAACAGTTTTTAACACAGATTATAAGGGTACACCTATTGATTCCCTTGAAATGATGAGGGATATTCATAATTATTCTGATATTGCTCTTCTTATAGGGTTTGAAGCAGGTGCTACAGGAGACTTTTGGGTTCAGTTTGGTCAGGCAAGGTTTGGGTTAAAGATAATTTTAACTTCAACAGCAGTTATTACACCTGATTTATATCCCTATTACCAAGCAGGTCAAATTGTTGGGTTAATAGGTGGTTTAAGGGGCGCAGCTGACTATGAAATACTTGTAAAAAGAAAGGGATTTGCCTATTCCGGTATGACAGCCCAGTCTGTAATTCACATAATTATCCTGATACTCATATTACTTGGTAATATAGGATACTTTGCATTAAGAAGATTAAAATGATAGATGTAATTTTTACTTTTATAGCAGCGGGTTTAACTTTAGCTATTTTTTCGTTCTTATATAAAGATAATCCTTTTTATAAGGTAGCTGAACATATATATGTAGGGTCTGCTGCTGCATTCTGGTTTTTATATCTTTGGTTTTTTGATATTGATCCGAAGATTATCGCACCCTTTAGGGCTTTATATAAACAATATGGATTTACAGGAATGTTTTCCCATTTAACTTTGGAACACTGGATACTCTTAATTCCTATAACACTTTCTATCTTTATGTTGCTTAGATTTATACCACCAACAGCTTGGATCTCAAGGTGGTCAATTGCTTTTCTTGTTGGCATGGCTGCAGGTCTTGGAATAACTGGTTCTCTCCAAGGTTACATAATACCTCAAACAGAGGCTACTTTGCTTCCAATTTATACAGGTGACTTATTTACAAGTTTTAATAACTTAATAATAATAATTGCTACAGTTTCAACTATAATTTATTTCTTTTTCTCAAGAGAACAAAAGGGAGTTATTGGAATATTTGCAAAAATTGGTATTACGTTCATAATGATTGCATTTGGGGCATCCTTTGGATATACGGTTATGGCTCGTGTATCACTTTTAATAGGTAGGATTCACTTTCTTTTGTTTGAGTGGTTATCATTTTTATTCTCTTAATCTTTTCACAAATTTCTTACTTTGAGTATATAAATCTAAGAGATAGCTATTTAAGATCAAATAATTTTTCAAAGTTAGAGGAAATTTCTCATAAAATGTTTCTGCAAGATAAATATAATGCTTTATATATATCTGATTTACTTTTGGCTTTGTCGGTTCAAAAAAAAGAGGAAAAGTTTATATCTTTTTGTGATTCACTTTTTAAATACTTTAAAAATCCTGCTGTTACCTTTCCAATCGTTAAGACTATTGAAAAGTTTAGTTCTCCTTATTATGTGAAATATTTGATAGAAAGAGCTAGAGAAAAGCTAGGTATAAAAACTCTTTATTCAAGAGAATACCTATTTTCGATTTTAAAATTGAAAGAATATAGTAAATTTTGGGAGGAGTTTCTAAGTTATAAAGATGTTTCTAATTTTTTAGGTATTTTTTCAGATTATCTTTCAGAGCTAGATAAAAGTTATATTGTAAAAATTTATGAGGATTCTAAACAGAAAGACTTAAAAGAGCTTTTTCCAGTGTTTTTAAGGGAATTTCTCAAAAGGGGGGAGTTTGAGTATGTAGTTGAGATTTACAATCTACTTGGAGAAAAAAGACAAGTTGATTCATTGGTTTATTCTTTATATAAAAATGATCCTGTTTTCTCAAAGAAAATTATAGATAAATTTTTTGATAATTGTGTAAAAGTATCTTTTTTTCTTAAAGTTGAAGATTATAAAGAGGCGCTAAGGCATAGAGAAAAGTGTGAGGATGAAAAGCTTAGATTATTAACTGAAATTTATAATTTGATTTTCTCAAATAAAAAAACTAAGGCGGAGTCAATTGTTGTTAATAACATTAAGATTTTGGAAAATGAAAATATTGAATTAGGTAAAATCTTTTATTTTCTTGAAGATTATAGGGTGGCTGATTCACTTTTAAGAAAATTCAACAATTTTGAAATTCTTCTATTAAGGGCAAAAATTAATATTTTTTTAGAGAAAATTGAAAGAGCAGATTCTATATTGTCACAGGCAATTTTAAGATTTCCTGAGGATGAAAAAATTTATAAGGCACTTTTTTTATCCTATCTTATCAAATTTGAAGAAAAAGAAAAGATAAAGTTTATAGTAGAATATGATGAAAAAATTGAAAAAGATGAGGATTTTGAAATGAATGGGAAAATTGATGAAAAGTGGAAAAACTATTTTCTGCTAAAAAAAGAAATAAGAAAGGGAAATTTTATTGAAGTAAAGGATACGCTCTTTAACAGTAATTTTTTATCAATACTTTATTTTGAAGGTTATCATGTATCAATAAAAAATGGAAATAAAGAGATGGCAAAAAAATTTTTAAAGTATATTATTGAAAATTTAAAGGACTCAGCTCTTTTTATTGTAGCACAGCGGAAAATTAGAGATATTTAGGTGGTTCGTAGTTTGGAGCCTCCTTTGTAATTGTTATATCGTGAGGATGACTCTCCCTGAGACCAAAGGAACTTATTACAACAAACTTTGCCCTTTTTCTAAGCTCCTTTATGTTTTTGGCACCTACATAGCCCATTCCAGCTCTTATTCCTCCAGCAAGTTGATATATTACATCTCTGATAGATCCCCTATAGGGAACTATTCCTTCAACTCCCTCTGGAACAAACTTTATCGCTTTATCTTGGAAGTATCTATCGCGTGATCCCTTTTTCATAGCGGAAAGCGAACCCATAGCTCTATATGTTTTGAACCTTTTACCCTCATGAATAACTATTTCTCCAGGACTTTCATCTGTTCCAGCAAAAAGGTTACCTATCATAACACAATCAGCTCCACCGGCAAGAGCTTTTACGATGTCACCAGAGTATCTGATTCCTCCATCAGCAATTAGAGGAACTTTATATTTCCTTGAAACTTTATAACATTCCATAATTGCAGAAAGTTGTGGAACTCCAACACCAGCAACAACTCTTGTTGTACATATTGATCCAGGGCCTATCCCCACTTTTATTCCGTCTACATCTAGTTTAATAAGATCATGTGCTGCTTCAGAAGTGGCAATATTTCCTACAACCAAGTCTACGGGGAGATTTTTTCTTTTTATTTTTTTTGTTATCTCTAAGACTCTTTTTGAGTGAGCGTGAGCAGTATCTATGACTATTACATCTACTTCAGCCTCAATTAGCTTATAAAGTCTTTCTTCCCAGTCATCTCCGGTTCCAATTGCTGCAGCAACTCTCAGTCTACCTTTTGAGTCTATATTCGCGTTAGGATGTTCAATTTTCTTAGAGAGATCTTTCAATGTAATAAGACCCTTGAGCTTTCCCCTCTCATCGACAACTGGTAATTTTTCAATCCTATTTTCAATAAGAATTTTATGAGCTTCTTCAATTGTAATATTTTCTCTACCAGTTATAACGTTTTTTTTCATCACATCTTTTAATTTTAACTGTGAGTTTTCTACGTACCTGAGATCCCTTTTTGTAGCAATTCCAACAAGAGTTTTGTCTTCTAAGACTATAGGAATTCCTGAGATTTTATACTTTTCCATTACTTCTCTTGCTTTTTCAACTCTGTCTTCTGGCGAGAGTGTAATTGGTTCCTTTATTATCCAGCTTTCGTATCTTTTTACTTTTATGACTTCTTCTTTTTGTTCATCTGGAGACATATTTCTATGGATAACTCCGATTCCACCTTCTTGGGCAATTGCAATTGCCATTTCAGACTCTGTTACGGTATCCATCGCTGCAGAAACAAAGGGGATATTTAAGGATATATTTCTTGAAAATTTTGTTTTTAAGTCTGTTTCATAGGGTAAAACGTTACTTTTTGCAGGTTTAATTAAAACATCATCAAAGGTAAGACCCTTTTCAAAATTTTTCATTGTAATTTATAATATAAGTTGAATATGAAAGTCAAAAGAATTTTAGGTAGATTTTCTATCTTTTTTCTTTTAAGCACCATAATATATATCTCATATCTTTATGCTCTTTGGAAAACAAAAAAAGATTTAATAGTAAAAACAAAGTCCTTTTTTGGTGAAAAAGTTGACATAAAAGATTTAACTTTGAATTTTTCAGAATTTAAATTTAAAACTTTAAAAACTGATTGGTTTTCCTTAAAAAATTTTTCTGCAAATTTTAATATTTTTGCACTGTTTTTTTTCAGAAACTTGGGTAACTTTGAGGCTGAATCGCTAAGTTTGGATGTTGACTCACTAGTTTATTTCTTAAAAAAGAAAGTAAATTTAGATACAAAAGGAACAAAAAGAGATTTTGTATATTTTCTCATAGAGAATGCTCATGTAAAAAATATTAAATTAAAATACAGAGGAATTTTACATGAAATAAAGAATTTAAAACTTTCATTTAGGTTACAGGGTAAAGATTATCAGGGTGCTTTTAATTTTTATTCCCCGACTTTTTTTGATCTTAAAGCTGAAGTAGTTATCTTAGGAAGAGATAGGAGTTTAAAAATTTTCACGAAAAATTTGAGTTCAGGGGTTTTTAGTTTTAGTCTTTCAGGAAATTTGGAAGGTGAGCGTTTTGCTCTTTCTTTAAAAAACCTTCATTTTAAAAATTATAATTTTGACAAAATTGATATAAAAGGAAAAATTAAAGATTACGGTCTAAAAATTGATAGAATGGATATAATTTCAAATTTTGTTAATTTACATTTGAATTTTATTTTTGAAAATCAGGAATTTATAGGTTTTTTAGTTGGAGAGTTAAATTTAGAGAAAGTAAGGTCAGATGTTTCAAGTAAATTTAACATTGATTTAAAAAATGAGAGATTTTCTGGAGAGATTTTATTTAAAAATTTAAAATATGAAAAGTTTGAATTTGACACAATTTTTTATAGAGGAAAGATAAGTAAAGATTTAGAGTTTGAGCCAGATTCTTTTCATATTTTTTCAGATTTTTTAAAAGTTCATGGCAAAGGTAGATTTAAGGAAGTAAATTTCAAAGTTGTATATTTATCAAAAGAATTTTTAGAAAAATTCGGATTTCCCGATTTTGAAGGAAATTTCAATCTAAGGGGAGCAGGAATTCTAAAGATTAAAAAGAAAAATTTTGACATAATAGCTCAAGGTATAGTTGAAAATCTCTTTATAAAAGACATTAAATCAGATACAATAAATTTCACTTTTAAAAGAGAAGCAGGTTTTAATAGCATAAATTTTCATTCTAAAAAAATCTATTTTAAAAATCTAGAAGGCTCTTTAGATATATTGAAGTTAAATTTTTTAAATCTCGATAGTTTAAATTTTGTTTTAAATGGTAATTTACCTGTTTTCGGAAACTTTGAGGAAGAAGGTTACTTTATCAATAAAGAAAATAGAAAAATTCTAAAAATTAAAGGTGGTCTAATTTATTTACATCCCTATTTTGATGTAAATTTAGATTCGCTTAGATTTTTAAACGGTTATATAAAAGCAAAAAAAGAAGATGGGTTTTTAAAAGTAAACATTTATAATCTAGATCTATCATATTTGCCAATATTTAATTTAGTCGGTACATTAAATTCACAAATTAACTTAATTTATAAAGATTTGAAGTTTAAGCTTTCTGGAGGTTTTGTAAAGTTAAAGGACTTTTTTTATAAATCCCTAGGTGCTGATTCGTTAGATTTTTCATTTAAAAGTAAAGAAGATACAATTATTGGAAGTGGTTTCTTTATAAGGAGTGGTAAAATAGGAGAGATAAAATTTATTCATAAAGACGAGGAAACAAAATTTGAAATTTCAGGCACTAATTTTAGTATAACTGATTTCGAAATCTTTTTCCGTGAACTTTTCAAGTTGGAAGACGGAAATTATAACTTCAGATTTATAGGAACTTTAGGTAAAGATAAAAAATTTAGATACACGGCTAAATTAAATTGTAATAATGCAAAAGGAATTTTTTACCCTGTTGTTACGAATTTTGAAAAGACTAACATTTATATTTTGTTTATAAATGATACTTTTAGTTATGATTTTCAAGGTTTAAGTGAAGAGGGAGAGATAAAGGGAAGTGGTGTAGGTAAACTTGGCTACCTAGAAAAAGGATTTAATTTAACTGGAAAAATAAAACTTATAAATGTAAGAATTTATCCTGTTCAGAACATAGATGCTAATGTAAATGGTGAGGTAATTTACGTTAAAGATCAAAGAGGTCTTTATATTGAGGGGGATCTGTTTGTAAATAAGTGCTTTATATACCCCTACTTTGAAAAAGAAGACCTAACTAATTTTTCAAAAACTTATATAAATTTAAACTTAAAGGGTGAAAATATCTACATAGCTAGTGAATATTTAAATGCAGAACTAAAAGGAAATTTGACTATTTTTACTCCAGATTTAAAAAGAAAAGTTTTTAAGGGTAGATTTGATGTCAAAAGGGGAAATATTTTTTATTTAGGGAAAATTTTTGACATAAAGGGAAGCTCTTACATAGAGTTAAAGGGAGAAGAAAAATTTGATCCTGAACTTTTTGTAGAAGCCGAGACTCAACACTTTGACCCTATTAAAAAAGAAAAGATAAAAATTTTTGTGAAGGTAAAAGGGAAACTCTCAGGTCCTCAATTTTTATTAAGTTCTGATCCCCCTATTTATAGCGAGAGTGATTTACTTAGACTTTTAACATTAGGTGAAGAAGTACTTGGATCTACTATTATTGAGGGTGCTGTATCCCAAGAAATCCGAAAGAGATTAAAGGTAGAAGAGCTTATGATCACTGGTCTTTTAAAAGGTGATCCTACTTTTACTGTTGGAACATATATTACTCAAAACATATACCTAAAATATTCACAAGCTCTTGTAGATCGTTCAAGGAATTTGTATCTTTTGAAATATTTTTTATTACCTAGTTTATCAATATATACAGAAAAGGATGAAAAAGGAAGTTTACAAAGTGGTATTGAATTTGAAATAAGGTTTTAATCTTTTTTGAATCTTAGATCCTTCCATAGGGTTTCAAAAAATACCCTTAGGTACGAAAGATTTTGATCTTTTCTAACTCTTTCAAAGAACTCAAGAATATAAATTAGTGAGATAGAGAAAAAGAAGGAAATAAAGATTCCACCTAAGAGAATGTGACTCCTTTTGGGTGTTTTTTTATATTTTGAGTAGCCTGGTTTTGAAACAATACTAAAAAAGGGTATATCTCGCGAAGCCTCAATTTTTGTATTTTCAAGCTCACTAAGAAGGTTTTTGTAAATTTCAGAGAGAGACTCAATTTTTCTCCAAAGACGAGCAAGTTCTACGCTAATTTCAGGAACCATCGACAAAGATGAACCAAATCCTGCTCCAAATCCTCCTTTTATGTTCCTGTTTTCTATAGCTTCAATTTCTTTTTTTAGCTCTAAATATCTTTTTTTTAGTCTTTTTAACTCAATATCGTTTGTGTCTTTTATTACTGCGAGCATAGTTTTATAGTCTATCTCAGCTTCAATCTCCTCTTTCTTTAATTCTGCATATTTGGGAAAAATATTGTTAAATTCTTCTTCTACGTTGTGAACACCGTATTTTAATTTTAGCGTTTTATAAGTGTCTTCTACAGCTTTTAGCTGTTTTTCAACAAGAAAAAATCTTTCTTTCAGTAAGTTTTCTCTCTTTTCATAGAATTGGTTATGGATTTTCTTTATAAAATTTTCAAGATTATTTAAAATTTCATTTAAAATCTTTACTCCAGTTAAGGGATTTTTATAGATTAGGCTTATGTTAATCATTCCACTTTTTTGAATACTTACTTTATAAAATTCTCTGAACTTCTTTAAAGCCTCATCCATATCCTCTGCCTTTAAAGTTTCAATTAGGCCAAATTTTTCTATCACTGGAGAGAGAATTCCGCTTTCCTCTGAAAGTGAAGCTAGTATATCGGAGGGAGTTATATAAACACCATAACTTACCGGCATAAGTTGGAGCAAAGTCAAATACTCCGAGGGTAGGGTTTCACTATGTATTGGTTCAGCTTTGTAAGGCATTATTATTGTGGATATAATGTATTTCTGTGGTATTAAAAATGTTAAAACTATAACAAAAAGGGTTGAAATTATAAAAAATTTATAAAAGAGTTTTCTCCATTTTAAGAAAATTTCAAAGATTATTTTGAATTCCATGGTATTATTATAACGTCTCCATCAAGGAGAAAGGGATTTTGTGTAAGGTCCCCATTTTCGAAATATTTTTGTAATTCTAAAGTGTCAACCTGATTTTCTCTTTTTAAAATAATTTTTTCAACTTTTTTTGAAATTACTTCTTTCAAAAATTCGGATAATCTTTTCATCCCATCAGTGTAATAGACACCAGGCTTTTCCAAATTTCCTACAACATGAACTTCAATGGGGGCTGTTTCTGTTACAAACACTCTAATTTCCGTGCCCTCAAATTTTTTCTTAATTACCTCATTTATTTCTTTTTCTACCTCTTTTATTTTTTTACCACTCACTTTAAAAAATCCAAGATTCGGTCCACTTATCTCTGAAATTGGTACATTTGAAAATTTCAAAGAGGTAGGTGTTGTTATTATCCATATTTCACCAGTGTGCGTTACCTGTTGCATGTAAACTTGATTATAGGTCCCAAAAAAAACAATAGTTAAAATATCTCCTCTTTTTATTTTATAATCCTCATTTATAAGATAAGCTTTTGAGTTCGAAATATAAGGAATAAATTTTGACGGGACTTCATAATATATGATTTTCTCGGCGCTTGATAGCATTTGTATTACAAAAGTCAGATAGAGCATTAATTGATTTTAAGCTCAAAAGAACTTTATAATCAAATTAGTATCTCTATGGAAATTATACCAGAGCCCTTAATTTTTAATAAAGATAGACTTTTTATTTTAGATCAGAGAAAGATCCCATTTAAAGAAAAATACTTTATTGCAAGAAACTTTAATGATGTAAAAATTGCAATTAAGAATATGATACTAAGAGGAGCTCCCTTAATTGGAATAGCAGGAGCCTACGGGATTTTGCTAGGCATAAGAAAAAAATTTAAATTAGAGAATTTTTATAAAATGAAAGAAGAGCTGCTTTTGCTGAGAAAGACCCCCTATAATCTCAACTATACACTTTCAATTTTAGAAGGATTAATAAAAAAGGGAGCAGGATATAGTGATCTTGAAAAAGAAGTAGAAAATATTTTTGAGAGAGAAAAGTTGAGGTGTGAAAGAGTTGGTGAGAACGGTTTTAAAGTTTTCAAAGAAAAAAATCATAAAAGAATTTTAACTCATTGTAATACAGGAAAATTAGCAACAGGAGGAATTGGTACTGCTTTGGGAGTTATCTATAAATCAAGAGAAATAGTCGAAATGGTTTATGTAACAGAAACAAGACCCTACTTTCAGGGTGCAAGGTTAACCTCCTATGAACTCTCTAAGTTAAACATACCCTTTAAAATTATTCTTGATGCAGAAGCAGCTTTATTAATGAAAAAAGGCATGGTCGATGCTGTAATAGTAGGTGCTGATAGAATAACTATGGATGGTTATTTGGCAAATAAAATAGGAACACTATCTATAGCAATTTCAGCAAAGGAGTTTGGTATCCCATTTTACGTAGCATCACCAATATCAACTATTGATTTAAGCGCAAAAGGAGAAGAGGGTATAAAACTAGAGGAAAGAAGTGGTGATGAAGTAAGAGGTTGGGGTAAAACAAAATGGATTCCACAAAATTTTGATGTCATGTACTATTCATTTGACTTAACTCCTCCATTTCTTATAAAAATGATAATTACGGACATGGGCAATTTTAGCCCCCAAGAACTAGAAACGGTTCAATTCCGTGATGAAAAAAGGGAGCTTTTTTAAATGCCAAATAGACATTATGCTTTTGTTCTAATAAAAGTCCAAATTGGAAAGGTTCCTGCAGTTGCTCAAAAACTTTATAATATAAATGAGGTAAGAGAAATATTCATGATAACGGGGCCTTTCGATGTACTTGCCATTATCGAAACAGAAAGTTATGAAAGATTGGGAGATATAATTGCAGAAGAAATTCAAAAGATACCTGGAATAGTTGAAACTCAAACACTAATGGCCTTTAGAACCTATAAATATTTAGAAAAATGAAAAAATTTCTTTTAATTTTAGCGTCTTTTAATATTTATCTTTTAGCAGCAATTACAAGTTTTAAGGTTACTCCCTCTACTTTTACAGTTGGTGACTATGTGACTATTTCAATTACAGCTGATAGGGACGGGCCCATATCTTTCTTTTTAGCTAACAGTGCAAATCTGGTTCATCCTAACACTGGTAATATAATAGGAGGCGTTTATCAAGGTTTACATAGAATTTTGAAAGCTGGTAGAGATTCAATTTACGTTGCAGGAACTCCTGGAAATGCCTATAGTAATGCTTTTACTGCTAATCCAAAATCGCCAAGTAGAATTCTTATCCTATTTAATACTCAGATTCATTTAGCTGGTGATAGCATAAATAGGGGAAGAAGTTCTATTTCACTTCCAATTTTTCCTGTAGGAGAGCGTATAAAATTTAACATTAAATTAACTGATATCTTTTATAACGAAAGTCCCTATTCAGATACTTTAAGCGTAAACGTGAAAACAGATGATCCTTATGCTATAGTTCAAAATCCAATTTATTTTCTTCCAGGTGAAACTTCAAAAGACATAGAGGTTATCTTCAAAAGAGCAACAATTCCTTACCAATTATCACCAAATGACAAAAGAGTTTTGTATGGTATCCCCTCTAATTCAAATTTTAAGGGAGATACTGCAAGATATAACGTAAATTCCCCCTTTTTTCATGTAAGGGCTGGTGACTATTCCAAGCTCTTAATTCTTGAGTATTGGGATTCTTTAGGTATAATACAAGGAGAGATTTTTGATCCTGGAAATGAAATAGTCGGAAAAATTTCAAAATTTAAACCGCATCCTTCGGGATTAAGTTTTTGGCTTGAAGCTCTTGCTTGCGATAGATACTATAATAGGGTAGCCGGAAATAACCTAAGAGTATCTCTAAATTTTGAAACCCCTCTTCCTCAAGGAAGTAGTGTTATACCTGAAACCGTAAGCTTAAAAGACGGAAGAGATACTATTATCGTTAATATAACCTCTTCTGGACTTTATTCGTGTTACCTAAGTGATAAAGACTTTTATATCGAAAGTAGCAGAGAACTTGTGGATATAAGGGGTAACTTCTATAATATTACAATAGATCCAGATACAATTCTTTCTTGTACTCAACTTTTTAGATTTATTTTAAGGTACTACGATGCTTCAGGATTACAAGCTAATTCAAATCACAGGGTTTTTTTAATTCCAGTTTTAGCATCCAATAGAAATCAGAGATCTAAGGGTTTTCTATCTGATACAGTTTTTAATTTAACTCAAGGAATTTTAGATGTCTATTTAAGGTACTGTACAACTATTCCTGTAGAGGAAATTTCAATCAAAGTTATCGATGAAATAGGAACGGCTCCTTTCTTTTCGGAACCGATATTTGTAAATAGTTTTTCAGCTGGCGAAACTCTTTTAGTCTATCCGAATCCCTTTGGAAACGTAAAATATACTGGTGTAAAGTATGATATGCTTTACATTGAATTTTATCTACCTGAGCCATCTGATGTAGAGATCTTTATTTACGATCCTTTTGGACACCCTGTCAGGAAATTTAAGTTTCCCTTACTATCTACCGGAAAACATAAAATAGCGTGGGATGGAAGAAATGATTCAGGAAAGAAGGTTTCAAGCGGTTCTTACATTTTGATTTTTAATGCTGTAAAGGGTGCAAGAACAATTTATAAGAAAACAAAAAATATTTCAGTAATATGGTAATTTTAACTTTATTAAAATTTTTAATATTAGGAGCCTGGGGTATGCCAGGCTCTTTTATGTTATATTCGCCCTCTGCTAAATCCTTTGCCTTAGGTTCAGCATATACAGCCTTTGTTGGCGACCCTGCCTCTATATACTTCAATCCCTCAGGAATTGCTGAATCAAATCCACAGGAAATTCAATTTTCTCAAAGTTTTTTACCCTTAGGAGGTAATTACGGATGGATAGGATATGTAAGACCAACGAAAAAAATAGGTAACTTTGGTTGTGGTTTTTTATTCATGAATTCAGGTAAAACAAAAATCACTGATCCTGAGAATAAGTTTGGAGGAAATTTTGTGCATTTTGAATCAGCACTTTTTTTAACTTATGCGAGAGAATTTTCAAATTATTTTGATTTTGGATTTTCTTACAAGTTACTTTATAAATCAATATCAAGATTTTCTTCAGTGGGTCATGCATTTGATCTAGGTTTTATTTTCCTTCCACAAAATGTATTAAAAATAGGGGTATCCTTCTTAAATTTACTTAATGTCCCTTATAAATTAATAGAAGAATCAGAAAAAATTCCATTGACAATAAGAGCAGGAGCACTATCAAGCTTTTTTGAGGGAAAATTCAATTTACTCTTAGATTTTTACAGTGTAAACGAATGGAATGAAAACCATTACTCTTTAGGAGTTGAGTATACTCCAATTGATGTTTTCTCTGTAAGAATAGGGATAACTAAATACAGTTTCACAGCTGGATCCGGAGTTTACCTTAAACTTCCGGGTAAAAAAATAGGAATTGATGTGGGAGGTTCTTATCACTATGAGAGCAATAATTTATTTCCCTTTACTGGTTTTATTACTTTATATTTCCAATTTGCCGGATTTAGAGTAGAAGTGACCCCCCACACAAGAGTTTTTTCTCCAAGATCCCCAGAGAATAACATACTAAGGATTGATCTTTTTACTCAGGCAAAAAAAGAAGTTGAAAGATGGCAATTTTTAATAAAGGACTATAAAGGTGAAGTTAAAAAGGTTTATAAGGATTTTGGGGAGACACCTAGAGAAATTTTATGGGACGGAAGAGACGACCTTGGTATACTAGTTCAAGATGGCCTTTATTATTATGAATTTCGAGTTGTTCAAAAAGATGGTAGTGTACTAATAGATACGGGTTTTCTTGCTGAAGTAAGGACCATAGGACCAAAAGGCGAGATTTTCTATAGAGAAAAGGTGGAAAAAGAAGAAGTTGAGGAAGAAAAAAAGGAGGAAGAAGTAAAATGATTTATCTCTTTTTTATAGGTATTTTATTTTCACCGCAAGAAATTAAATTGATCGAGGATGCAGAACTTGTATTCCGTGAGGGACTTTACGAAGAGGCTATTAGTCTTTACAATAGGGCGCTTAAAACAAATTTAAGCAAAGAGATGAAAAACGAAATTCTCTATAGGATAGGGGAGTGTTACTTTAACATGGGAGAGTATGAAAAGGCTTTAAAAGTTTTTGAGGATTTAGAGTCTAAGACTCATAAAACTTACCTTTATCCAGAAGTTCTTTATGCATTAGGTGTGGTTCACTTAGCCCTTAATCACCATGATAAAGCTAAATTCTATTTAGTTGAAAAAATAAAAGAGTTTCCCTCTTATGCAAATGATATAAGGATAAATGAGGGTCAGGGGATTTATTATTTTACTCAGACAATATATGAGAGTAGTTATGAAAAATTAAAAAATGCAATTTCAGGGGTTGGTATTTTTTATAAGGCTTTGGCTCTTGCAAGGCTTAAAAGACCAGTTGAGGCTTTAAGAGAATTTAAAAGAGTTCAGATGCTTTATCCTCTTACACCCCTTGCAGAGTATGCAGCTTATGAATCAGCAGAAGCTCTTTTTATTAATAACGACTTTACTGGAGCTTTAAGTTTATACCAGAAATTCATAGAACAATTTGGTACTTCCTCCCTTGTTGATTATGCGAAATACAAAATAGGAGTTTGCTATCTTCACCTTGGCTTACCATCTCAGGCACTAACATATTTTAACGCTCTACTTGGACATCCCGATGAAATCTTAGTTTCTCATTCATATTTGATGGGTGGGATAGCATTAAGAGAAATGGGGGACTATGAAAAATCAATTAAATTTCTTTTAAAATCAGCTTTTGATTTTCCTCACGTAGGTTCTGCTCCTTTGGCTCATATAGAACTTGGAAAAACATACATTTTAACTGGAGATCAGGAAGGAGCTTTAATAGTTTTTAAGCAACTTTCAAATACCTATGTAACTGGTGAATTTGCAGGGATAGGTGATTATCTTGCCGCAAGTATTCTCTATAAAAATAAGAGAACATTAGAGGCACAGTTTCAACTGGAGAACCTCATAAAATATTATCCTAAATCTCATATAATCTTTGCAGCATACGTTTTACTTTTAAAATGTATGATTGATACAAGACAAACAAAAGAGGCAATACTAAGGGGTGAAGAATTTCTCAAAAGAGAAATTAATAGCTCCTATAGGGCAACCGAGAATGACCTGTCTCAAAGTTACAGAGAAAAGTGGATAAACAGAATAAAATTAATGTTAGCAGAGGCTTATTATCAAGAGGGAGACTTGCAAAATGCTATAAAATATTACGAAGAGTTGATCGAGAGTGGAGACTCTGATATTATGCCGGAGGTCTTCAACGGTCTTGGATGGAGCTATCTTGAAAGCGAAAGATTTGAGAGTGCCATTCAGAAATTTGATGTAGTAATTAGTTCCTATCAAAGGGATACATTTGCTCTTATATCTTCGATCTTTGGTAAAGCAGTTGCAATATACAACTCTTGTGCTTTTATAGCAGATCAATCTCAAAAAGAGGAAAGATTCAAAAATGCTGCCTTTACTTTCAAAGAAGTAGTGAGGCTTTATCCTTATAGTGAACTTGCACCTGCTGCTTTGTTTTATGCTGGAGATGCTTTTGCAAAGGCAAATCTTTATGGTAACGCAGTCCAAGAATGGGAAGCTGTTTTATCAGAATACCCTGCCACAGATTATGCAGGTTACGCAGCTTACTGGCTAGGTGATACTTACTTTAGGGCAGGAGAACTAGATAAAGCCGTATCTTATTTTAAAATTTTGCTTGAACAGTATCCAGAAAATAAGTTTGTAAAAGAAGGGTATCTAAGGTTAGCGTCAACCTATTACACTATGAAAGACTATGATAATGCGAGGGATATTATAAAGAAGTTTTTGTATTTATTTCCTGAAGACACCCTTGTAAAAGATGCGAAATCTCTCTTAGAGCAGGTTTACTATTTTAAACTTGAAAAGGAGCCGGAAAGGCTAGAGGAGTTTGCAAAGGAGTTTCCAGAAAGTGAACTTCTTGCACAGCAGCTCTATAGAGAAGCAGTAAAACTTTATAACGAAAAAAAATACGATGAAGCAATTGAAAAGGCGAAAAAGGTAATACTTCTTTTTCCCTCTTCTATAAATGCACCAGAGGCACAAAAGGTTGTTGTCGCTTCATATGGTGCGTTAAACAACTTTAAGGCAATGGCTGAAGAGGCAGAAAAGTTTGTTCAATACTTTCCTAAACATGAGGAAGTACCTGTTATGTTAAAAGCTGAAGCACAAGGTTTAATACAAATAGAGGAATACGCTAAAGCAAACGAAGTACTAGATAGACTAATCTCAAATTATTCTTCAAGTCCACAAGCTAAAGAAGGAATAATTCTTAAGGCTGAGGTTTTGTTAAATTTAGGGAAACTAAGAGAAAGCATTAAGATTTTAGAGGAGACTTCACCAACAGAAGAGTATGCCACAAGATATTATTATCTTTTAGGTGAAGCGTATAATAAGTTAGGTCAACCAGATAGGGCAATAAACTATTATTTATCCCTTTTAAAATTTGGAGATATAGATGATCCTTATAGAATAAGGGGACTATATACTCTTGCAAATCTTTATCAGTTAAAGGGTGATAATAAAAGTGCTGCGGCTATTTATGAAGCTATTGCTCAGATAACAACTGATCAAAATATAAAAAATGATGCCCTTTCAAGGGCAAGTATTTTGAAGGGTAAATGAGTTCTAATCTCTAAAAATCTGACGTTTAAATATGATATTGGGACAACCAATTTTAAAATTAGCTTTAAATCCTTTCATGCTTGTGCTTGAGATTTCCTCGATTTTTGCGTTATGGGCAATTATCGATAGACTCATTGCCTATATGAAAATATCTGAAAAAGAAGAGCGAAAGATAATTGAGAGAACGAAGATTCTTATAGAAAAGGGAAGGTTCGAAGAATTAAAGGCCTTTTCTTCTGCTTTAAATAGACCTTTTGCCAAAATCGTAAATTTACTTGCAGAGAATATTCACTATCCAAAAGAGGTTTTAGAATCTATTCTTGAGAGTGCTTTAATGCTGACGAGGCTTGAACTTGGAAAAAAATTGAATGTTCTTGGAACAATAAGTTATATTGCTCCTTTACTTGGACTTTTAGGAACAGTTGTGGGTATAATTCAGGCTTTTTATGCAGTTGCACAAAAGGGAGCTGCAGTTGGCCCTGAGGCAATGATGGAAGGTGTGGCAATTGCCCTTTTAACAACGGCTCTTGGAATTATGATTGCAGTTCCCTGCGCAATAATGTATAACTATTTTAGAAACAAGATAGACCATCTTATGGCTAGAATAGAAGTTTCAGCTGAGGAAATCATGAATTTTATGGTATATGTTAAAGAACAAAAAGAAAAGGTTCCATGAGGAAAAAAAGAAGAATATTAAGGGATACAGGGTTTGAAGTTGATTTAACTCCAGCTATAAGTGTTGCTCTTATTCTTGTTTTAATATTTGTAACTGGAGCAACACAAATTTTTCAGACCTGGTTAACTGTTACTTCCCCAAGAGTTAAAAAGGCACCTCAAGTAGTTGGCGAGGAACAAAAGACAGAATTTAAAGTTAACATTCATCTTTTATCAAACGGACAAATCCTATTAAATGAAGAGTTAGTTGATCAAAAAAAACTTGATTCACTACTACCTGAGCTAATGTTAAGAAGTGCTACAGGACTTGTTTTAGTCAGTGCAGATTCTGAAGTGGAGCATGGGAAGGTTGTTGAAATAATAGATCTCGCAAAACAAAAAGGGGCAAGAGAGGTTGCTTTATTAAGGAGGGTAAAGTAAATGAGCGATGATAGAGGTGAATTCGCAAAGGTTAACGTAACGCCCTTGACAGACGTTGCTTTTACTTTACTCATTACACTTATGCTTGTTACATCGTATCTTGCAATAAAACAGCCGCCTTTCAGGGTAATTTTGCCAGACGTAGAAACAGTTGAGCCAAGGGGAGCAGATGTTGTTACTCTTGACATAGATGAAAAAGGTGAAAATCTTGCAATAAACGGGTATATTATAAAATGGGATCAATATATAAAGGCTTTAAAGGAGGAAGCAATAAAAGACCCATACAGGATGCTTCTTATAAGGGCAGACAAAGAAACACCACATGGTATTGTGATGAGAGTTCTTTCTGATATAAAAAAAATGAATTCAGAGTTAATTTTAGAAGATAAAGAAGGTTTCTCAAAAATTGCATTTGGGACAAGAAAAAAAAGATGAAATTTTCGACATCAAAAGCTTATAAGTATGTATATAAAACTCCTAAATATTCGAATCATACAGGACTTATTACTTCTTTGGTAGTTCATGCACTAATTTTATTACTTCTACTTTTGAGACAAGGTATCTACACAGAAACTTCATCACTTTCAGTAACACTATTAGAAGAAGAAGTTAGAAGGAAAAAGTTAGAAGAAAAAAGAGAAACCGTAAAAAAAGAGGAGGAAAAAAGACCAGGTCCGGAAGTTAGGCATAAGCCTAATCTCTTTGCAGCAATTCAGAGAACAATAGAAAAACCGCCACCTATAACAAATATAAATATAAAACAAAAAATTGACATACCGAAAATAGAAATATCAAAGAATTTACCTATCGAACCTGCACCAATTGTTCCTCTGAAAAACATCGAAATTAAATCTGTTACTGAAGATATAGGTCCTCAAGCAAGGATTGATATAAAATCTCTAAGCTTTGAAGAAACGGGAATAGGAGTAGATATAGTTGTCGGACAAGGAGTTCCTACATCAGAAATTCTTAAAAGACCAGCTTATAAACCAACTGTCGATATTTCTAGACAGGTTGCAGAAAGTGGCCTTGGGCAAGGTGGTCTTGCTCCATGGGGTCCTGGAGGTGGTAGTGGTGCCTCTGGTAGCCAAAGAGTAGAATTAAAAGTTAAAATGGAGGAACCACCGCCCCCGCCTCCAACTACCTTATCTTCTCCTTCTGTTACAGTTAGGCCTGAAACTAAAAAAAGAGAGAAAAAAATAGAGGTTGAAATTTCAGGTTCCATAGCTGGGAGGAAAATAATTACAAAAGTTTTGCCTTTTTATCCATCTTGGGCAGCAGAAAGAGGAGTTGAGGCTGTTATTACAGTAAAAATAGAAGTAGAACCGGATGGAACTGTGAGAAAAAATGTACTTGTTGTGGGAACAAGTGGTTATCCAAACTGGGACAATATTGTAAAAAATTCTGTCCTTGCTTGGAAATTTGAGGCATTACCTGGTGATAACAAGACGATACAATCAGGTTACATAACTTTTAGATTTATTCTTGAATGATTGAGAATATGAAGAATTTAATAAGTTTTAGTTTTCTTTTATTTCTTTTAAATTTATATTTGTCGGCACAGGAGTCCCAACCACCTCAGCAGGAAGTTGAAATTAAGGCTAAGTATAAAGGAAAAATCGAAGAAAGAAAACCGATATGGAAGCTTAACTTTGATCTTTTAGATGCTGCTTACGAGCAATTTAAAAGTAAGGGTTATATTTTTGATCAAAGATTTGGAAAAGGGAAAATAAAACCACCCTTACCTTCACTATCATCTGAAGAGCTTAGGAAACCCTGGCTTAGAAGTATTGTATTGGGTGAAGTTGGCATATTTTATCCCTTTTATGGTCGAGATTTAAAGAAATGGAAGCTAACAATATTAGATGGAAAAGGCAAAATTTTTAGAGTTTTTTCTGGGGAAGATGAACCGCCCTCAAAGATAGTATGGGATGGAAGGAATGAAAAGGGCGAAGTTCTTGATGTGAGTCTGCCATATTTTTATACAGCAGAAGCAGAGGATGAAGCCGGGAATATTTCAAGGACACCAGAAAAGCCGATAAAGCTATCAGGTATACTTTGGCAAGATGGTGTTAACTTCATAATATCTGTTGATGGAAACGAAATTTTTGAAGAAAAATCAGATAAAATAAAAAAGGCTGAGCTACTTGAAGAGTCGCTAAGTATAATAAAAGAGAAGGCAAAAGTTAAGGTGGAAGTAATTGTTTACGGTCAAAATCCAGAACTTACGAAGAAAAGATATGAGAATCTTGTAAAATACCTAAGAGAAAATTTAAAGATACCGAAAGGAAAAGTAATATACGTGGAGGGCTTTTTTAAGAGAACTGGTTACGAAACCTCAAGAGTAGATTTCAAAATCTTGTAAAATTAAGGGCTTCTGCTGCTAAACCCTTTTTAAAATAATAAAGCCTCCTACAAGAAGAATAATAAATAAGATAGTTAAAAGGTTGAAGTATTTATCTATGAAATTTTTAATTTTTTCTCCGAAAATTTTAATGAGCAACGCTATAATGAAGAATCTGGAGCTCCTTGAAATTAAAGAGGCTATAAGAAATATAAATATGTTAATTTTGAAGACACCGGCAGAAATTGTAAAAACCTTGTACGGAATAGGTGTAAAACCTGCTGTAAAAATCGCAAAAAAAGAATTTCTATGGTAAAGATCCGAGACCCTCTCAAAAGCACTAACAGAAAAAACATAATTAAAGAAGAATTCTTTTGTCAATTCCCAAAAGTAAAAACCAATTATATAACCGATTAATCCCCCAAGAACTGAACATATAGAACATAGAAAGGCAAAATATAGGGCTTTCTCCCTATTACCAAGGCTTAAAGCCATAAGTAGGGGATCAGGTGGAACTGGAAAAAAGATGGATTCAATAGATGAAAAAAAGCAAAGCGCAAAGGCTCCCTCCTTTTTGTATGCCCAACTTAAAACCCAATCATATAACCTCTTTGATAATCTAAACATTAGAAAGTATTATAACTTATATAATGAATTTTTTAAAATAAAGACAAAATTTTAATGGATCAATACATAAAGGTTTACGGTGCCAGGGAACATAACTTAAAAAATATTAACGTATTAATACCTAAAAATAAGCTTGTAGTAATAACAGGCATTTCAGGATCAGGAAAATCATCTCTTGCCTTTGATACCTTATACGCCGAGGGACAGAGAAGATACTTAGAATCACTTTCATCTTACGCAAGACAATTCATAGGAAAAATAGAAAAACCAGATGTAGAACTTATAGAGGGGCTTTCTCCAGCAATAGCAATCGAACAGAGAAAAATTCAAAAAAATCCACGATCAACTGTAGCAACAGTTACAGAAATTTATGATTATTTGAGACTTCTCTTTGCAAGAATAGGTACACCTTTTTGCCCTAATTGTGAAATTAAACTTACAAAAAGCACGGTTGACGAAATTGTAGATATATTACTTAAAAGGGAAAATGAAAGAGCAATGATTCTGGCTCCCTTAGTTAAGGGAAGAAAAGGAGAATATAAGAGTTTGTTTGAAAGAATAAAAAAACAAGGTTGGTCAAGATTAAGGATTAATGGATTAGTCTATGAAATTGACGATTTACCAAATTTAGATAAAAATAAAAAACACAACATAGATCTTGTTGTTGACAGAGTTGTAATTAAAAAAGAGTCCAGATCTCGAATAGCTGAATCTGTAGAAACTGCTTTAAAGTATGGAGAAGGAAATGTTATAGTTTTATATTTAAAAGATGAAAGAGAAGAGATATTTTCAGAATCTTTGAAGTGCCCTAAATGCGATTTTTCACTCCCTGAGCTTGAGCCACGTCTTTTTTCTTTCAACTCTCCTTATGGTGCTTGCAAAGTATGTCATGGTCTAGGTTTTAAAAATGAAATTGATCCTGAGCTTTTAATAAACCCACACCTTTCTGTTCTTGAAGGAGCAATAAAACCAATTGGAAAATTATATGGTTCCCTTTATTACAAGATTTCAAGATTGGCAAGAAAATTTAATGTATCCCCTGATAAACCATGGAAGGACCTACCAGCAGAATTTAAAGAGATTGTCCTTTTTGGTGATAAAAATGATGAATATTACGATGATTTTTATTTTGAAGGAATCATACCTTTTTTGTTAAAAAAGTATGAAGAAACCGAATCTGGCTATGTTGTTCAAGAAATCGAAAAATATGTTGTAAGGAAAAACTGTCCTGAATGCAAAGGTGCAAGACTAAACAGGAGTGCCCTTTCTGTAAAAATAAAAGATAAAAATATTTACGATTTAACTAAATTAGATGTCTCCTCTGCAAAGAAATTTTTTGAGAATTTAGAGCTAGGAGAAAGAGAAAAAGCTATTGCTGAAAGAATAATAAAAGAAATATACGACAGGCTTAATTTTCTTGATAATGTAGGTCTTTATTATTTAACACTCGATAGGACAATGGAAACTCTGTCAAGTGGTGAAGAACAGAGGGTAAGACTTGCGACACAAATTGGAAGCGGTTTAACTGGTGTTCTTTATGTTTTAGATGAACCCTCAATTGGACTTCATGCTAGAGACAACGAAAAGCTCATTAAAACCCTACTTAAACTAAGAGATTTGGGTAACACAGTAATTGTAGTAGAGCACGATGAGTCTACCATAAGAAGTGCCGACTACATAATAGATCTTGGACCAGGAGCAGGCCAAGAGGGCGGCTATGTGGTGGCTCAAGGTACAATTCAAGATGTTATGAACTCTCCTGAATCAATTACCGGTAAATATCTAAAGGGAGAGCTAAAAATAGAAATTCCGGAGAAAAGAAGGAAACCAAAGGATAAATGGCTTATCCTCAAAAATGCAAGGGGAAATAACTTAAAAAACGTTACTCTTAAGATTCCCCTTGGACTTTTTGTTTGCGTTACCGGAGTATCCGGTTCTGGAAAAAGTACCTTAATTATAGAAACTTTATATAAGGCCTTAAAGAGAATTCTCTATAACTCCTCTGAACTTCCCGCACCTTACGATGAGATTATAGGAATAGAAAATATAGATAAAGTTATTAACATTGACCAATCACCTATAGGAAGGACTCCCAGGTCAAATCCAGCTACCTATACTGGGGTATTTTCACCAATTAGGGATCTTTTTGCCTCACTTCCTGAAAGTAAAATGAGAGGATATAAACCAGGGAGGTTTTCCTTTAATGTTAAAGGTGGTAGATGCGAAGCCTGTGAAGGACAGGGCTATAACGTAATTGACATGCTCTTTTTACCAAGTGTTCATATTCCCTGTGAAGTTTGTAAGGGAAAAAGGTATAATAGAGAAACTTTGGAAATAAGATATAAGGGTAAAAATATTGCTGATGTTTTAGATATGTCTGTAAAGGAGGCTTATGAGTTTTTTGAGGATATTCCAGTAATTAAAAGGAAGTTGGAACTTTTAATGAATGTGGGACTTTCCTATATAAAACTTGGACAACCGGCAACAACGCTTTCTGGTGGTGAAGCGCAGCGTATAAAACTTTCAAAAGAACTTTCTAAGGTAGCTACAGGTAAGACTCTTTATATTCTTGATGAACCGACAACAGGACTTCATTTAGATGATATAAAAAAACTTTTAAATGTTCTGCAGCTTCTTGTTGATAAGGGAAATACAGTCATAGTTATTGAACATCAACTTGATGTTATAAAATCTGCTGATTGGGTTATAGATTTAGGACCTGAGGGAGGAGATAAAGGAGGTTATATTGTTGAAGAGGGGCCTCCAGAGAAAATTGCAAATTGCTCAAGATCATATACAGGTAAATTTTTAAGAAGGGTTTTAAGGCTTGGAGAAAAAATAAAAGTATGAAAACTATTTATGATTTCATAAAAAAAGGAGAACTTATAAAAACTATAAAAATGGCCTTAAAAGAGGATATTGGAAAAAAAGATTTAACTAGTGAGTTAATTTTTAAGGATCACGAGAAGGCAAGATTTTCATTGATTTCAAAAAATGAAGGAATTCTTTGTGGTACAGAAGTTTTTAATTTAGTTTTTAAAGTTTTAGATAAAAATACTTCTATAAAATGGTTTAAAAATGAGGGAGATATTATTTATAGAAATGAAAAAGTTGCTGTGTTAGAGGGAAAAATTAGGAAAATTTTAATGGGTGAGAGAGTGGCCCTGAATTTTCTTTCGCATCTTTCAGGTATTTCTACCCAAGTTTATAAGCTAAAAAGTAAGGCAGGAAATTTAATAATAAAAGACACAAGGAAAACAATACCCTTGATAAGAAAATTACAAAAATATGCTCATTTTGTAGGTGGTGGAGTAAACCATAGGATGACTCTTTCAGATGGTATTATGATAAAAGATAACCACAAAAAATTAAGAGGTTTAGAGGAAATATTAAACATAATAAAAAAGAAAAAGTTAGAAGAAAAGGTTATTTTAGAAGTGGAAAATTTGGAGGAATTTAAATTGGCGCTTAAGTACAACATAAAGTACGTAATGTTAGATAATATGAGTATTGAAGACATAAAAAAAGCAGTAGAGATGGGAAAAGATAAAGTTTTTACTGAGGCAAGTGGCAACATAAATTTTGAAAATATTGAAAAGTATAAAGATACGGGAATAAACGCAGTTTCATGTGGCTTTTTAACTCATTCTGTTAAAAGTTTTGATTTTTCCCTTGAAGCCGAGGAGGTTGTGTTATGAGTGAAAAAGAAAAAATAATAGAGAAAATTTTATATTTAAAGGAAAAAAAGGATGTTTTAATTTTAGCTCATAACTATCAGATTCCAGAGATTCAAGATTTAGCTGATTTTGTTGGTGACTCTCTTGCCTTATCTCAGAAAGCGAAAGAAGCAAACAGGTCAATAATAGTTTTTTGTGGAGTTCTATTTATGGCTGAGACAGCAAAAATTTTAAATCCTGAAAAAAAGGTTCTTATTCCTGACCTTGATGCAGGCTGTTCCCTGGTTAACAGCATAACATTACAAGATTTACTAAAATGGAAAGAAAAACACCCAAAAGCCATAGTTGTAGGCTATATAAATACTTCAGCTGAAATTAAAGCTGAATGTGACTATATCTGTACTTCAAGTAATGCTGTGAAGGTAGTTGAATCAATACCGGAAGATAAAGAAATTCTTTTTTTACCTGACATGTTTTTAGGTCTATATGTTAAAGCAAAAACAGACAGGAAAAATATGTACATATGGCCAGGTGAGTGTCATGTACATGCCTCAATAAGAGTCGAGGATATAAAAAGGGCAAATCTTGAACATAAGGATGCTGAACTACTTATTCATCCAGAATGTGGTTGCTCCTCCTCTTGTATGTACCTTGTACAAGATGGAATATTAAAAGGAGAGATACTTTCTACAAGCGGTATGATTTCCTATGCTAAAAAATCTAACTCTCAAGAGTTCATTGTTGCTACAGAAACAGGAATTTTACATCCACTAAGGAAAACTGTTCCTAACAAAAAATTTTATCCTGTTAACGAAAATGCTGTATGTGAATATATGAAAAAAATAACACTTGATAAGTTACTAAAAAGTATAGAAGAAGAAATTTATGAAATAAACTTGGATGAAGAAATTATAAAAAAAGCAAGAGTAGCCCTCGATCGTATGCTTTCAATTAGTTAGGGTTAAAGTTCTACAGAACTATTTCCTCTCTTCGGTCGGAGTGGCACTGAATATTAACTGATACAGGTAAAGAGGTTATGTGGCAAGGATAAACTTCAATATGAACATCAAGGGCCGTTATTCTACCGCCTAATCCCATAGGTCCTATTCCTAATTTGTTGATCTCTTCAAGGAGTTCCTCTTCAAATTCTGCGTAAAAGGGATCAGGGTGTCTTTGTCCTAATGGTCTTACAGTTGCCTTTTTTGCTAAAAAGGCAGAATATTCAAAGGTTCCACCTATACCAACACCAACTACAATAGGTGGACATGGGTTTGCTCCAGCTTTCTTTACAGTTTCTATTACAAACTTTTTTATCCCCTCTTTTCCCTCTCCAGGAAGAAGCATTTTGAACGCACTCATGTTTTCACTTCCACCTCCCTTTGGCTCAAATATTATCCTTAATTTATCCCCTTTTACTATATCAAAGTAAATTACAGGTGGAGTATTATCTCCGGTGTTTTTCCTCCTGATAGGGTCAGCAACTACAGATTTTCTAAGGTAACCCTCGGTGTAACCTCTCCTTACTCCCTCGATCAGAGCCTCTTTTAGTGAACCACCCTCAATTTTTACATCTTCTCCCACTTCAACAAATAGCACCGCAAATCCAGTATCTTGGCAAAGTGGAATTGATTCTCTTTTCGCTATTTCGATGTTTTCTAAAAGTTGTGACAGAATAGCTTTACCAAAGTCAGATTCTTCTTTTTCATAAGCCTTTTTGAGGGCCTCTACTACATCAGGTTTTAATTCATGTGCAGCCTTTATACACATTTTTTTTACTTCCTCAACAATCGTTTCATATTTTATCACTTTCATCTATGACCTCCTTTATAATTTTATAATTATAGTCAGAGCTTTCAATTCTTATTAAATACTCGTTATTAATTTGATTTCTTATCTGGATTCGTGTGATTCTTTCGCACATAAAGTTATCCTTTTTTATTTCTATTAAGCAGCCGTCAAGTCCTATTTTTGAGTTAGAGGGGGTAAATGGGTAGGGTATACCTGTTATGAATCTTTTTATAATAGGTTCTTTTTCTCCTCCAATTACTGAGTCAAAGCCTCCTGTCATTCCCACATCGGTTATGTATCCAGTGCCATTTGGGAGGATTATGTTGTCAGAAGTTTGAATATGGGTGTGTGTTCCGATAACTGCAGAAACTCTTCCATCTGCATATAAGGCAAAGGCAACTTTCTCTGATGTAGCCTCAGCATGGAAATCAACAATTATTGGGAGTTTTATTTTTTTCAAAATTTCATCAAGTTTTCTAAAGGGGCAATCTACTTGGTTCATAAAAACTCTTCCCATTAAATTTAATACATAAAGTTCTATTCCTTGTATATTAAATTTTGCATATCCCCTTCCGGGTGCTGACTCCGGATAATTTAAAGGTCTTAACAGGTTTTCCTTTGTGTCTATCCATTTTAAAATCTCTTTTTTATTCCAAATATGGTTTCCACTTGTAAGACAATTCACTCCACAGTCTATAATTTCATTAAAAATTTTTTCAGTTAATCCACTTCCATGAGCCGCATTCTCGATGTTTGCAATAATAAAATTGATTTTAAAGTACCTCTTTAAGAGAGGTATAAATTTTTTTAAAGCAACTCTTCCCGGTTTGCCGACTACATCACCTATAAAAAGTATATTAAGGGTGTCCACTAAGATATACTTTTTTTGCTAAAACAAGATCATTATATAAATTTTCTTCCTCCTCAGGATTTTTTAATACTCTTGATGGGTGTATCGTTATAACTACTTTACTATTTCCATATTCATAGACTATACCTCTTTCTCTTTTCACAGAAATTTTCTTTCCAGTTAAAACATAGGAAGCATATCTTCCCAAAGCTACAATTACTCTTGGTTTAAGGATTTCAATCTGTTTTTCCAAGTAGGGAAAACAAGATTTCAATTCGTTTTCTTCAGGATCTCTATTCATTGGTGGTCTACACTTTATAGTATTTGTAATATACACCCCCTCTCTTCTTATACCTGCTCTTCGCATAATCTCATCAAGTTTTTTTCCTGCTCTCCCAACAAAGGGAAGCCCTCTTTTATCTTCTTCCTGTCCTGGTGCCTCTCCGACAATCAAAAAACCTGTTAAAGGATTACCACTACCAAAAACGACATTAGTTCTTGTTTTACTAAGGGGACACTTTTTACATTTAGAAACAAATCTTTCTAATCTCTCCAGTGCTTCAGTGACCTTTAACCCTGTTCTCTCTAAGATTAAGATTTTTTCTCCTGTTAATTCTTTTAGATAAAAAATAACATCATAGGCACTTAAACTCATTGAGATAAAAGTTCTGAAATTTTCTTTATAATTCTATATGCTGCTTTGATCTTAGGCAGCTCCCCCTCATCTATAACTTCTTTATTTTTATTTATAATTTTGAAATCTATGTAGTCCGAAGAAATAGTTTTTATGCTGTTTAATATTATTAAATCAAGATTTTTTTCTTTTAGTTTTTTATAGGCAGTTTCAATATCAGGTTTTTCTTCAAGAGCAAATCCAATAAATTTTGTTTTCTTTTTAAGGTCTGTTAGACTTTTTAAAACATCTGGATTTTCCTCGAGTTCCAGCTTTAAAGATCTTCCATCTTTTTTAATTTTTCCCTCAACTTTTTCCTTAGGTCTAAAGTCGGATAAGGCAGCACACATAATTAAAGCATCATACTCCTCTTTAGTTAACTCCTCCTTTAACTTTTCTAAAAAATCTGAAGTAGAGTTTAATCTAATTACATCCTTAGGAACTTCAAAGTCTGTTTTTCCAGCAAATACCTTTAATTTAGCTCCAGCAGCTTTTAAAACCTTATAAAGCGCTAGCCCCATTCTTCCCGAAGATCTATTTGTAATTACTCTTACATCATCTATCTCCTCTTCAGTTCTACCAAAAGTTAATAAAATCTTTTTATTTTTTAAACTATTTACAATTTCTATGTAAAACTCAATTTCTTTGAGTAACTCTATAGGTTCTTTAAGTCGTCCTTTACCTACTGTAAGGTCAGACATTTCTCCTTCTGTAGGTTCTATTATATAAACCCCCATTTTTTCAAGATTGAGAAGATGATTTTGCAACAATTCGTTGTGATAGAGAGTAGGATGCATGCAGGGTGCTATTATTTTTGGAAGATTAGCTGAGTGAAATATAAGCGATAAAAGATCATCGGCAATTCCGATTGAAACTTTTGTAATAAAATTAAAGGTAGCAGGAATTACAGCGATTAAGTCACTTTCTCTTACTAATCTAATATGTAGTGGTGCTTTATTTTCGCTTTCTTCAAACATATCATAGTAGACTTTTTCATTAAGAAGAGATGTAAGAGAAAGGGGGGTAACAAATTTAAGGGCGTTTTTGGTTAGAACTGGGATAACTCTGTGGCCCCTTTTTAGTAAGAGTCTAGCTAATTCAATAGATTTAAAGGCAGCTATACTTCCTGTTATTCCGAGTAGTATATTCAAAGTCCGACCTTCCTTGTCTCAATCTCGTTCTTTTCAAAATTTGAGAGGGCCTCAATGATTGCTTTTTTACCAGGAGACTCAGCTCCAGTTTCAAAAATTTCTTTAAGTATTCTTCTTGTTTCTTTCATTATTACTACTAAAGATTTAAATTTATTTTTTTCACCTTTTAGAATTTCTTCTACTCCGTAATCTCTGAGATTAAGTTTTTCCATTTAGATTTTTATGGTGGGCCGTCCGGGATTCGAACCCGGGACCCCTGGATTAAAAATCCAGTGCTCTTCCTCCTGAGCTAACGGCCCAATCTTTTTATTATAATATTTAATATGAGGAAAATTCAAGAGGAACTTATAGAAATTTATGAATTAGCCCAAAAGGCAAAAAAGAAAGCCTATGCTCCCTACTCAAATTTTAAAGTTGGAGCAGCATTGAAAACAAAATCAGGTAAGATTTACACTGCCTCTAATGTAGAAAATTCCTCTTTTGGATTAACAGTTTGTGCTGAAAGAATAGCTATTTTTAAGGCAGTAAACGATGGTTATAGAGATTTTAAAATTATGGCTATATGTGCTGACAAAGAAGTCTATCCCTGTGGCGCTTGCTTACAAGTTATGAATGAATTTTCACCTGATTTAAAAATTCTTCTTAAAATTGGTAGAAATTTAAAGATTTTTAATTTAAAAGAACTTTTACCCTTTGGTTTTAATAAGGACTTTCTCTTATAATTAAGCATGACAATCATAAGACTTGTATTTGGTGTTATCGTATTTTTCTTTCTACTTTTTGTCTTTCTTCAAAATGCTGAAGAACGAGTTAACTTTAACTTCTTAAATTATTCTTTTACTGATTTACCACTTTTTTGGGTCATTTTTTTCTCCTTTCTTGCCGGATCTTTATTTGTAATACTTCTTGCAATCTATCAAGAAATAAGGCTTAGGTATAAAATTTTGAAGAAAAATGTAGAGATAAATAATCTAAGAAGAGAAATAAATGAGCTTAGAAGAATGTTAGCTGAAGAAACAAGTTTTGAGGTTCAGAGTCAAAGGGAAACTCAAAAGCAAGAAATAAAGGAAAAGGAAGAGGAATAACTATGAAGTTTTTTAATTTTTTAAAAAAAAATTATGCTATTGAGAGACTTATAAAAAAATTTACAAAGGGAAAAGATTTAGACTTTGAAGAATATCTCAAATTAGGTAACTACTATAGAGAAAACGGTTTTTATGCTAAAGCTTTGAGAGTGCATCTTAGTTTGGATATAAAAAAAGATCTTACAGATTCACAGAGAGCAAGACTGAATAAATCACTTGGTCTTGATTACTTATGCTTATATCAGTATAAAGAGGCAATAGATCGTTTTATAAAAGCTGATAGTTACTTTAAAGGTGAGGATGAGGAAACAAGAGAGGGGCTTCTTAGGGCTTATGAGTTTTCAGGTGATTGGGACTCAGCCTGTGAACTGAAAAAAGAAATTTTAATTTCAAACAAAATTTATTCTGATGAAAAAATGGCAAGGTATTATCTTTATGCTGCTGAAGACCTTATAAAAAGGGAAAATTACAAAAAGGCGAAGAAATTTTTAAAGGAGGCGCTAAGATTAGCAGAAAACTTAAGTGAAACTTACTACTTTTTAGCTGAGATTGAAGAAAATCTTATAAAAAAACTTGAATATTACGAAAAAATTGCTGATAAGTTTCCTTATTTGGTTTATAGAAAATTAATTAAGTTAAAAGAAAAGTTTTTTGAGCAAGGGAAGATGGTAGAGCTTATTAATTTTTTAGAGAGAACCGAGAGCACCTATTTAAAAGCCTTTTTAACTTCACTTTTAATTCAAAAGGGAGATTATGAAAAGGCAAAAGCTATTTTAAAAAGTTTAGTTTCAGAAAATGATGAGACTTTTCTGAACCTATTTCTCCTAATTCAATCAGTAGAGTTAAACTCAGAGGAGGAGACTCTTAAATTAATAAGAAGAGTAGAGAGAGAGCTTAAAGAGTTAACTTTTGTATGCACATCATGTAAAAAAGAATATAAAGAGTATAGATTTAGATGCGAAAATTGTGGAAAAACAAGAAAATTGGTTTTGAAGATAAATATTTAATGTTACTTTAATAATTTTAATGGAGCTTACTCCACTTTTAAAACAATATCAAGAAATCAAAAAGAAGTACTCTAAAGATTTACTTTTCTTTAGAATGGGAGATTTTTATGAACTTTTTTATGAAGATGCAAAAATTGCTGCAAAAGAGCTTGGAATAACTCTTACCTCTAAACCATTTGGTAAAAACTTAAGAGTACCACTTGCCGGAGTCCCTGTTAAAGCAGCTGAAGGCTATATAAAAGAGTTACTTAAAAAGGGCTACTCGGTAGCAATATGTGAACAAGTAGAAGAAGGAAAGGACTTAATGTTAAGAGAAGTTGTTGAAGTCTTAACCCCTGGTACGGTAACACTCCCATCCCTTTTATCACCTGATCAAAACATTTATATCTTATCTATTTATCCATCTGAAAAGGGAAACTTTGGTATTGCCTATGCTGATATAACTACTTTTGAACTAAAATCAGGAGTTTTAGAAGAAAAAAATTTACATAATTTCCTTTTTAGTTTAAAACCTAAGGAAGTTCTTGCTCCCTATGAGTTTAATTTAGATGGCTTTTTTATAAGTAGCTACGATAAAAATCTTTATAGCATAGAAACTGCTGAAGAAAGGATAAAGAAATTTTTTGGTGTAGAGAGTCTAGATGGTTTTGGAATTAAAAAAGATGTTAACCTTATCGCGCTTTCTCATCTGCTTGATTATCTTACTTTAAAAAAGAAAGAAGGACTTGAAAATTTAAGATTAAGACCGCTTGAGGAGAGTGAGTTTTTAATTTTAGACGCTACAACGGTAAAGAATCTTGAACTTGTAGATAAGATTCATCCTGAAAGTCAATCTCTCTATGAAACCTTAAACTTTACAAAGACAGCACCTGGAGCTAGACTGTTTAAAAAAAGTTTACTTTTTCCTCTGAAGGATATAAATAAGATTAGAGAAAGACATGAAGCGGTAGAAGAAATAATTGAAAAACCCTATCTTAGAAAAACTATCTCAGAGATATTAGAAAATTTCTTAGATTTTGAAAGAGTTCTCTCAAGAATTGCAAGACTTAAGGCATCACCATCTGAGGTTTATAAGTTGGCTCAAAACTTTATGGATCTTTTTAAATTAAAAGATACTCTAATTACAGCAGAGAGTAAGATTTTAAGAAAAATATCTTTAAATTTACATGACTTAACAAGTCTTGCACAGTTAATTTTTAGTTATTTAAGGGAAAATCCATCTAGTCCTGGTGAGGGAAACTGTATAAAAAGGGGAGTTAATCCGGAGCTTGATGAATACGTTGAGATAAAAATTAATTCGTCTCAAAAACTTAAAGAATTAGAGGAAAAAGAGAAAAAAGCGACGGGAATTCCAAATTTAAGAATAAAGTATAATCAAGTTTTTGGCTTTTTTATTGAAGTTACTAAGTCCTTTATTGATCGTGTGCCAGAATATTATAAAAGAAAACAAACTCTAATAAACGCTGAAAGATATGTTACAGAGGAGCTTAAAAATTTAGAAAATAAAATTCTATCTGCAGAAAGTAGAATAAAAGAGTTAGAGACTTTTCTTTATGAGGAGCTTCTTAAAAAGATAATGGAGGAAAGGGAAAAAATTTTAGATATAGCAGAAAATGTGGCACTTTTAGATCTTCTCTTAAGTTTTTCTGAATCAGCTATAAATTTTAAGTATGTAAAGCCACAGATGACAGAAGAAAAAGAAATTATTATGAAAAATTCAAGACATCCTGTAGTAGAGCAAAGAGTTAAAGAGTTTGTGCCAAATGATGTTTTTATAACTCCAAACAATTTCTTTCAAATTATAACAGGTCCTAATATGGGAGGAAAATCAACTTACATAAGACAAGTTGCCTTATGTGCTATACTTGCACATATTGGATCTTTCGTTCCAGCTGATGAGGCTAAAATAGGAATTGTAGATAGAGTATTTACAAGAATAGGGTCATCTGATGATTTAGCAAGGGGTATATCTACTTTTTATGCTGAAATGCTTGAAGTGTCTCAGATATTGAATAACGCTACAGAAAAGAGCCTAATTTTACTTGATGAAATAGGACGGGGAACTTCAACTTATGATGGTCTATCTATAGCTTGGGCTGTTTCTGAAGATATAATAAAAAGAATTAAGGCAAGGACACTATTTGCAACACATTATCATGAACTTACAAATCTAAAAGAAAATTATGCTGATGTAAAGAACTTATTCACTTTAGTTAAGGAATGGAAGGGAGAAGTAATTTTTTTAAGAAAAATAGCTGAGGGATCTATGGATAGAAGTTATGGTATACACGTTGCAAAGCTTGCTGGTATTCCGAAACACGTTATAGAGAGAGCAAAAGAAATTTTAATAAATTTTGAAAGTAATAAAAAAGTGCTAAAATTTAACAAAAAACAACTTGAACTTTTTGAAAAACCCGATCCTTTAAGAGAGATTATAGAGAAGATAAATCCTGATGAGTTAACACCTAAGGATGCTCTTGAGTTGATATACAAGTTAAAGAAGTTAAAGTAGGGTTCGATTCCTCAAATTTTTAAAAGTCTATGAAAATAAAAGATATAGCTAAAATTTTAGGTGGTGAAATCTTAGGAAATGAAGAATTAGATATTGTTGGAGTTTTACCACCTGATGAAAATACTGAAGGATACATATCTGTTATATTTGAAAAAAAATATGAAAGGGGTAATTATTTTGCTGTTTTAACATCAAGAGAGTTTTTAAAGCACATGAGTTTTAAAAGTGCAATTGTCGTTGAAAAACCTAAGGAAAAAATGATAGAACTTTTAAGTTTGTTCGAGGAAAAGGAGGAGATAAAAAGGAAAATACATGAGACTGCTATAGTTTCAAAAGAGGCAGAAATTGAAGATGGAGCTTATATTGGACCATACTGTGTTATAGAAAAAAATGTTAAAATAAAAAAAGGAGTCAAACTTTTAGCCTTTGTATATGTAGGTAAAAACTCCTTTATAGATGAAGATACTATAATTTTTCCCTTTGTTTCTATTGAAAAGAATGTAAAAATTGGAAAAAGATGTGTTATACATTCAGGGACTGTGATAGGTTCTGATGGATTTGGTTATGAAAAAAGAGAGGGTAAAGTAGTAAAGGTTCCGCAAATTGGATGGGTCAATATAGGGGATGATGTAGAAATAGGTGCAAATGTTTGTATTGATAGAGCGGTAATAGGAGAGACAAAAGTTGAAAAAGAGGTAAAGATTGATAATTTAGTTCAGATTGCACATAACGTTAAAATAGGGGAGAGAACCCTTATTGCCTCTCAAACAGGTATCGCTGGGAGTTCGAAAGTAGGAAAAGACTGTTTAATTGCAGGTCAAGTAGGTATTAAAGATCATGTAAATGTTGGAGATGGAGTAATTTTAACGGCTCAAGCAGGAGTTTCAAAGGATGTTCCTCCTGGGAAAATTTATTCGGGATACTTTGCCAGAGACCACAGTATAGTTCTTAGAGCAACAAACATTTTATACGAACTTCCTTTTTACTGGGAAAAAATAAAAAAGGTTATTGAAAAATAATCTAACTTTTGAAAGAAAAAATTTATAAATTTTATAATTTTACTAATGGATGAATTACAGATTTTGTTAAGACTTTTTTTGTCTTTTATTTTGGCCGGGATAATAGGGATAGAAAGGGAGCTTTCTGGTAAGGCTGCGGGTTTAAGGACACATATGCTTGTTGGTTTAGGTTCAACGGTTTATGCAATAGTATCAATTATGGTTCATTCTGAAAAAGGTGTGGTTGATCCTTCGAGAGTAGCAGCCCAGGTTGTCTCAGGGATAGGATTTATTGGAGCAGGTGCAATTTTTAGAGATGAGGATAGAATAAGGGGGTTAACTACCGCGTCAGATATATGGGTTATGGGAGCAATAGGTCTTTCAGTGGGATTAGGTTACTTTTTGCTTGCAGTGCTATCTACGTTTCTTGTTCTTATTGTTTTGATAGGAGGTGCTTGGGTCGAGAAAAAGGCTCTAAAAACAAAATGATAGAGATTATTTTAAAAGGTACAATTTATCTTTTCTTTCTTATTGGAATTGCAGCTTATCTTACCTATTTTGAAAGAAAGTTTTTAGCCTGGTTTCAAAATAGAGTAGGTCCAAACAGGGCAGGACCAGCAGGAATTTTTCAGCCTATAGCAGATGCAATAAAACTATTCTTAAAAGAGGATATAACTCCCACTAAAATAACCTCCAAATTTTTATATTTCATAGCTCCGTTACTTACTAGTTCCTTTGCTGTTTCACAGTTTTTTTTAATCCCGCTTTTCCCAGAGGGTCCCTTCCCTGATATAAATTTCGGTATCTTACTTTTACTTGTTTTATCCTCAATCAGTCTTTATGGTGTTGTTTTTGGCGGATTTGCCTCAACAAGTAAATATTCTGTAATAGGTGGAATAAGAGGAGTTTTAATGTTAATTTCATATGAAACAGCTCTCATATTAGCTCTTATTAGTATTTCCTATCAGGCAGGCAGTCTTTCTTTAAGAGAGATAGTTGAGGCACAAAAGATTCCCTTTATTTTTCCTCAATTTCTTGGTTTTCTTGTTTTTTTAATCACAGGCTTTATGGAAACAAAGAGACTTCCCTTTGACATACCAGAGGCAGAGTCAGAGTTAACAGGAGGTTTTCACACAGAGTATAGTTCCATTAAATTTGCCTTTTTCTTTCTTGGTGAATACCTTCATATTTTACTTATTTCTTCACTTATTGTTACCCTTTACTTTGCTGGTTGGAAGTTTCCTTTGCTTCCTCCTTTTATATCTTTTCCTTTAAAGGTAGCACCCTTTGTTTTCTTTTTCATTTGGGTTAGAGCCTCGTTACCGAGATTTAGATTCACTGACTCCTTAGAAATTGGATGGAAAATTTTACTTCCGCTTTCTTTTTTAAATCTTTTAATAACAACTCTCTGGGTTTCTATAAGGGGGTAAAAATGTGCTAGTAGGTGTTTTCTTAAGTCTAAGGAGAAAACTTTTTTAATTAAGGGTAGAACGTATGGTTTTTAACATATTTTTAAAGTTTTTTCTATTTTCTCAATATATTTTGATACCAATGGATGAGGTTCAAACAGATCATCTAAAGGCTTATGGAATTGTTTATAGAAGTTTGCAGAGAGGTATAAATTTTGAATGGCTTTTAAATTATAGAGGGGGATCATTTATGGCTGAGTATTCAAGCGAGATTGAGCAAGAATGTATAAATAATCAAGTTTTTTACGAAGTTATAACTACTACGGTGGCGTCTAATATTTATGCTTATATTGAGGAACATAACATGAGTGCTTTACTTCTTGAGGTTGCACCAAAGCTTGCTGTTTATGCACCCCCTTATACAGAGCCTTGGGATGATGCAGTTGAACTAGTTTTAAAATATGCAAACGTTCCTTACGATAGAATTTGGGATAATGATATACTTGAAGGAAGATTAGAAAAATATGATTGGCTTCATTTACATCATGAAGATTTTGCTGGTATGTATGGAAAATTTGAGCTTGTTTATGGTTCTTTTCCTTGGTATAAGAAAATGAAGGAGACTGATAACGAAGTTGCTAAAAAGTATGGATTTAAAAATGGACCACAGATGAAACAGGCAGTTGCCTTAAAAATCAAACAATACGTAGAAAACGGTGGCTTTTTGTTTTCAATGTGTTCAGGTCCTATAACTCTAGATGTAGCTCTTGCCTCTGTTGGAATAGACATATGGGATTTGCCTTACGATGGAACTCCCTATGATCCTGACGCAAACAAAAAATTAAACTTTAATAACACCATGGCGTTTCAAAATTTTGAGATATATATGAGCTACTTAAATGACGAAGTGTCGGATGTAGATGTCACAAAGGAAGCTGATTTAAGAGGGCCAAATGTTTGTTTTAAGCTATTTGAGTTTTCTGCAAAGTATGATCCTATTCCCTCTCTTTTAACACAAAATCATCAAAATTGTATTAAGGAGTTTTTAGGTAGAGATACGGGTTTTAGAAGGGATAAGTTAAAACCATATGTAGTCATTCTTGGAGAAGTAGAGAAAACAGAGGAAGCTAAATACATTTATTCTAGTTTTGGAAAAGGTTTTTTCACCTATTATGGGGGGCATGATCCAGAAGATTATAAGCACTTTATAGGTGATCCTCCAACGGATCTTTCAAAACATAAAAATTCGCCAGGTTATAGATTAATTTTAAACAATATACTTTTCCCTGCAGCTCAACCTCAAAAGTTAAAAACATAGTTAAGGGTATCTTTGACTCCGAGGAGTGGAGAAACTGCTTTAACTTTCTTAGAAACAAAAAATGGATTTGGATAGGTTCGGAAAACGAGGGCTTTTATGCTCTTGAAACAAAAAAATTATTCTTTAAAATTTATGAGTCAGGATGGAAAGGAACTTATCTTTCAGGAAAAAATTTAAAGGATAAAAGACCAGAGGATTTTTTGTCCTATTTTAAAAAATTCACATTAAAAATCGTTATAAATGACTATTATAAACTGTTTAGGGAAAGTAAAGTTTTTAGGGCTTACTTTGAAACAGCATATACTATAGAAAAAAAGACAGAGGATGAACTTTTCAAAAATTACAAAAAGTCACTGAGAGAAGATATAAAAAGAGGAGAAAGACACGGTCTTTTTTTTAAAGAACTAGAAATTCAACATTTACCGGAATTTTATAAAATTTACACGCATACAGTAAAAAAACATAGATCAGAAATTATCCCATTCTCTCTGATAGAAAATATCTATAAGTATACAAAAAACAAGGGATTTTCAAATTTTTATGGGGTTTTTCTTGATGATGAGCTTCTCTCCGGGGTAATAGTAGTGTATCCAGATGAAAAGACAGCTTTAGCTTTAATACAGGGCACATCAGATAAGGGTTATAAACTTGAGGCCTCTTCTTTTATATTTCATAACATAATAAAAAAAGAATTTGAAAAGGGAAAAGAGATATTTTCATTTGGTTCGAATCCAAAAGATAAGGGAAATTTAATTTTTTTTAAAAGAAAATTTGGAGCAATAGATTATACTTATCCCGTATATATCTGGTATAATCCGTGGTACACTGAGGTCTAATTCGTTTAGTTAGGTAATTAAATATCAAAAAGCTCACTTTCAAGTTCTCTTTTTGTTTCATCAATAATTTTTATCCTGACAGTTTTAGGGAGTGGAAACTTTAGTTTATCCACTTTTTCAGGCCATTCAACTAAAAAAATTGCATTTTCCTCAATAAGTTCAGGTAAATTTAGTTTTTCCTCTAAATCTTTAACTTCAGTTCTATATAAATCAATATGGTATATCTTACCACCAGGGATGTTGTACTCGTAGACGTACAAAAAAGAGGGGCTTCTAACTATATCATAACCAAAGTAAGATAGAATGCCTCTAATAAAGGTAGTTTTTCCAGAGCCTAAGGGGCCTTCAACTAAAATACTTGAGGGAAATTTAATCTTTCCTGCCAATTTGTAACCAAGATTAAAAGTCTCTTCAGGTGAGTTTGTTATAATTTTCATCTTTTAAAAATTTAATGTATAAAGCATAAAGAGTCAAGAAGGGAAAATGTTTAGAATTTTTGAAAAATTTTTTAAAGTTTTCACTTCCCCCACCTGTTAGGATTATCTTAAAATTCTTTGATCTATATCTTGTTTTAAGTCTATTTAATATTGATTTTATTCCGAATATAAGAACGTTCTTTATTCCATAATTTACACACTCTTCAGTGCTTTTTCCAATTAACTTTAGATCCTTGTATATTTCATTAACGTTTATGAGGGCAGTTTTTTTATTAAGGGTTTCTATCTGCGTTTCCAAGGAAGGTATTATAAGTCCTCCCTTAAAGTCACCGTTTTTGAAGGCCACGTCTATGGTTATAGCTGTCCCAAAGTTGATAACAATTACATCTTGCCTAAATAAATTTATTGCACCAAATACATTAACTAATCTATCTATACCAAGTCTTTCTTTGTTTCTGTAGGGATTTTTTATTTCTTTAAAATCTTTGTGAGTTAAAAATTTTACATCAAAATTTTCCTCTATTTTCTCTTTGATAGATGGAACAACAGAAATAGCATAAATAGGAGAATCTTTGTATTTTTTTAAAAATTTTTCAATCAGTTCTAAGGAACTTTCTTTTATATCAACTTCAATTTGTGGTTTTTCTTTTAGAGATTTAAAGTAACCTATTTTTATGTTTCTATTACCGATGTCAACACATATAAGCTTTTTAATCAACAAATCTCAAGTTAAAAATTTCAAAAAGTGGGAAGGAAAAAGTTCCCTCTTCTAAATCAACTTTTATTTTAAAATCTTTTTCAACTTCTTTAAGAAAGCCCTTATAAATTTTATTATTGTATAGAAATTGTATCCATCTTTTAACTATTATGTTTTTTGAGTATTTCTCGTAGAGCAAATCAAAATCCCATTTTGAGACATCTAAAACTGTTTCAACAAGTTTTCTTTTTAAAAAGCTAAGGTCAAATTTTTCTCCTGTTAAAAGATAAATTGAGGAAGCCTCAACAAGACTTTCAGGAAACTTTTCAGTATTTACATTTATTCCAATACCGCATATAAAATTATCTTCTGTTTTTTCAATTAAAATACCGCATACTTTTTTATCTTTAACTAAAATATCATTTGGAATTCTTATATATGGTTTTAAATCAAGTTTTTTAATTAATTCTTCTATGAGAACAAAGGCAGAAACAGAAGTTACAAGAAAGATTTTTTTTTCGTCTTCTATATAGGGTAGATAAAATGAAACATATAGTCCGCCTTTTGGAGAAAAGAAAATATTTTTACCCCTTCCTTTTCCCTTTATCTGTCTTTCTGCAAAAACAAATACAGTTTTTTGATTTTTTATGTATTTTCTTATGAAATCTTGAGTTGAGAAAACTTCTTCAAGCTCGATTATTTCAATCACTTTTTTCCCGTGGATGAGTATTTTTATAAATTCTTTTGATTTCGTTAATTGAGAGATTGGTGTAAATCTCTGTTGTTGCAAGCGAGGAGTGACCAAGGAGTTCTTGTATACTTTTTAGATCTGCTCCATGATCAAGAAGATGTGTAGCAAAGGCATGTCTCAAAAGATGGGGATGGATTCCCGAATAGTTCGCTCTTTTTAAAAAATTTTCTCTTACTAACTTTCTCAACCCAAAGTAAGAAAGAGGTTTACCTTTTATTGTAGTAAATAAGCACTCAGTATTTATTCCGAGATCCTTTCTTATTTCTAAGAATTTCTTCAATAAATCGAAGGGTTTTTCGGGAATAGGAATTAGTCTCATCTTGTTACCTTTACCTTTTATTCTTACTTCTCTTAATCCTATCGAAATATCATTTATCTTGATATTCAAAAGTTCATTTGCTCTTACACCAAGTCCATAAAGAAACTCTATTATTAATTTGTTTCTAATCTCAAGAAAATTATTTGGTTCCCATTTATCAAGTAACTCCTTCATCACTTCTTCTGGAATTATACTAGGTAACTCCTTTTCAAGTTTAGGTACATGAATACCACTTAAAGGATTTTTTTCTATTTTATTTTCTTTTACTAAAAATTTATAAAAGGCTTTAAGTGAAGATATTTTTCTAGCTATTGATTTTTTTTTGTAACCGTACTTTAGAAGATCTGCAAAGTACTCCCTTAAGTGTAATCTCTCAATTTTTTCTGGCTCCGTAACTTTATATTTATCCCTTGTGTATTCAAAGAATAAAATTATGTCTTTTTTATAGGACTTTATCGTATTTTCTGAATAATTTTTTAAATATTTAAGTTTTGAGAGAAAGGTATCTAAGTGCTTAATCAAATTTTGGTTTTGTTACAAGTCTCTTTGGTTCGATAAGCATAATTAAAGATGGAATGTTAGCTCTTGATCTGTGCCTTGTTCCCTTTTTTACAAGTAGTCCCTCCCCCTCCCTCAGATTATAGGTTCTTTCTTCAGTATCAATATAGATTTCCCCTTTTAAAACTATAAATAGTTCATCACCCTCGTTGTGAACATGAAAGGGAAATTCTCCGTGTATCATTGCAACTCTTACAGCAACATCTTCTACTACAGCTATTTCATAGGGAACCCAAAATCCCTCTTTTTCCTCGAAAATTTTAAAAATCTGTATCTTTTCCATTTTCAAACTTAATCTCTATTTTTTCAACTTTAATCATCGCTTTAAAATCATTGGTAACAATAGAAATATTATAAGGATTTTCATCTTTCCAATCAATGTGTATAGTAAAATCAGGGAACTTTAATTTACTTATCTTTATGGCTTCATTAAAGCTAATTTCAATCCCACCCTCTAACTTAAAAATATATTTGTCCTCTTTGTAAAAGGCATCAACAACCCTTATTTTTCCTATATAGTTAAGAGGAGCATAAAAAATTTTTGTGAGTAAAAGAATTGTTTTATTTAAATCACCTTCATACTTTTCTGTTCCAAAAGGTGAATATAAAAAAAGTAAAGTCTTTGTAGAATCTGCCTCAAACTTGAATTTACCCCTAAAAGAGTAATCATTTGTGAGTATTAGGTCACCTCTAGATTTTATAAAACTGAATTCTCCTCTATGATTTCTTTTGAGAAAATAGTAAAATTTTTCCTGAGGATTTTCTATCCTTACAAGTCTCGTACAACTTAGTAGTAGAAGAACTAAAAAACTTGAGAATAGTAACCTTGTAAAAGAAACTCTGATTTAAACGCTCCTCCTCGAGAGAATTTCTCTATACTCCTTTACCGTATTATAAAGTCCAGAGAGCACACTGTCAGCAATGATAGCAAAACCAACAGAAACTTCCTCTATTTCCTCAATCTCAAGTAGGGGAATGATATTTTGTCTTGTTAAACCATGTCCTGCCTTTACTGTGAGTCCCTTAGATTTTGCATATTTAGCAGATTTTTTAAGTCTTTGAAGCTCCTGTTCCTTTTTTTCTCCCTTTGCTATCACATAAGAATTTGTATTCAGTTCAACCGCATCCACTCCCAACTCTTTAGCAATATCAATCATTTCCTCATCAGGCTCAATAAAAAGACTTACTTTTATCCCCGCTCCTCTTAGTTTCTCTATAGATTCTTTGATTTCAGATTTAACTTTTTTTAAGTCAAGTCCACCCTCAGTTGTGACTTCGCCCTCTCTTTCGGGTACCAAAGTAACCCAGTCTGGTTTAACTTTTAAAGCAAAGTCCACATACTGTGAACACATTTCTAAATTCAACTCTCCTGATATGTATTTCCTAAGTTTTTCTACATCCCCCTCTTTAATATGTCTCTTATCTAGTCTGATGTGACAAGTTATTCCGCATGCCCCGGCTTGCTCTGCAATTATAGCAGCTACAAGGGGATCTGGAAATTTTTCTTTTCTTGCCTCACGAAGAGTTGCCACATGATCAACATTAACACTTAATTTTATTGGTCTCATTTTAAGACTTCATTTTCATTTGAGCCTCTCTTGCTACTACTGCGGTCATATTCACCACATCTTGGACATCATCTCCCTTTTGTAGTACACAGGTTGCCATCTTTGTTCCAAGTAGGATTGGACCTATAACTTGAGCATTTCCTAATCTCTGCAAGATTTTATAGGAAATGTTCGCTGAATCAAGATTCGGGAAAATCAGAACATTTGCTTTTCCTTTTAAGTAAGAGAAGGGATAAAACTCCTCCATTATTTCAGGAACAAGAGCAGTATCTGCCTGCATTTCACCATCTGCAACTATATGTGGATATTTCTTCCTGAAGATCCTAACAGCTTCACTAACCTTTTCAGTTTCCTTCACTCTTACACTTCCAAAGTTTGAAAAAGATAGAAAAGCAACCTTAGGCTCAACTCCAAGATCTTTTGCAAAGTTTGCTGTAAGAATTGCTATCTCTGCAAGTGTTTCAGGATCTGGGTTTATATTTACAGTTGCATCAGCAAAGAAGAATACCTCATTTTCAACTATAATTATATATAAGCCTGCAACAGTTTTAACATTATCCTGTGTTTTTATAATTTGAAAGATTGGTCTTAAAGCGTTTGCGTAATCGGTTGTTAAACCTGCTATAAGGCCATGAGCATCTCCTTCGTATACCATCATAGATCCAAAAACTATTGGATTAGAAAGAGAGAAGTATGCCCACTGCTTTGTAACACCCTTTCTTTCCCTTATTCTAAAAAGCTTTTCGGCGTATTCATCCCTCTTAGGTGACAAAGCAGGATCAATGATTTCGTAGTCGAAGTTAAGTCTTAAACCTTCAATTTTTTTCTTTATAATTTCTTCTCTACCAAGTAAAATAGGTTTTGCTATTTCATCGTTTGCTACTATATTTGCAGCTCTTATTATTTTTTCATGCTCACCTTCGGCATAAACCACCTTTACAGGTTTCTTTTTTGCCTCCTGTATAATTATGTTCATAACTCTTCCACCTTTCATCACTTTCTCTTTTAATCTCTCCCTATACTCATTTATATCTATCTTAACTTGTGCAACATTAGTTTCTATGGCAGCTCTTGCAACTTCAGGTGCTTCCCAGTATAAAACTCTTGGATCAAGAGGCTTAGGAATTATGTAATCTTTTCCAAATTCGAGTCTCTTTACTCCATAGGCCCTAGCAACAGAGTCAGGAACATCTTCTTTTGCAAGAGCAGCAAGAGCCTTAGCTGCTGCCAATTTCATTTCATCATTTATCTTTCTTGCTCTTACATCCAAGGCTCCTCTAAATATAAAGGGAAAACCAAGAACATTGTTTATCTGATTTGGATAATCACTTCTACCTGTAGCAATTATTCCATCAGGTCTTGCTTCTTTCGCATCTTCATAACTTATTTCTGGAATGGGATTTGCCATCGCAAATATTATCGGTCTATCAGCCATTTTCTTAACCATTTCTTTTGTAACAACATTACCAACAGAAAGTCCGATGAAAACATCGGCTCCCTCTAACGCTTCGGCTAAGGTCCTTTTTTCAGTTTCAATTGCAAACTCCTCTTTATAAATGTTCATTCCCTCCTTTCTTCCCTTATATATAACTCCCTTCGTATCACACATTATTATGTTTTCTTTTTTTACTCCTAAAAGTAAGTAAAATTTAGCACAGGCAATTGCAGAAGCTCCAGCACCGTTAATAACTACCTTAATTTCATCAATTTTTTTACCCACCAGTTCAAGGGCATTTAAAAGAGCTGCACCAGAGATGATTGCAGTTCCGTGTTGATCATCGTGAAAGACGGGTATATCAAGTTCCGCTTTTAATCTTTCTTCAATTTCAAAACATTCAGGAGCTTTTATGTCCTCAAGGTTTATTCCTCCAAAGGTGGGAGAAATAAGTTTACAGGTTTTTATAAATTCCTCTATATCCTCAGTATTAATTTCTATATCAATAGCGTCTACATCGGCAAATTTTTTAAAGAGGACACATTTTCCCTCCATAACGGGTTTTCCAGCAAGAGCTCCGATATTTCCAAGTCCCAAGACTGCTGTTCCGTTTGAAATAACAGCAACGAGGTTTCCCTTTGCTGTATACTCATAGGCCAAAAGAGGGTCTCTTTTAATTTCCAGGCAAGGTTCAGCTACTCCCGGTGTATAAGCAAGTGATAAATCTCTCTGTGTTTCACAAGGTTTTGTTAACCTTATTTCAAGTTTTCCCTTTTTACCCCTTGAATGGTATTCAAGGGCTTCCTCTCTTGTTATTTTCATTTTTTCTCCTTTTTGGGGAATTTTTAAGAGGGATTAAAAAACCCCGATGAGATTATTCTTTCTCAGACTTTTTTTTATTATACAAAAAATCGAGGTAGTCTTGCAATAAGTAAGAAGCTGAAATGGCGTGAATATTTTTTTTATGTTTTTTTGCGAGCTTAGTTGTTTCCCATTCGTCCCAAAATACTACTTTTATTTTATATTCTCTTTCTATTTCTTCACTTATTTTTTTTATTTTATTTGCTAATTCTAGTTTTTTCCCTGAAATAGAGCGAGGTTCTCCAAAGAGAATTTCCAAAGGCTTGTACTCTCTAATTAGTTCGTCAAGAATTTTTTTAAAGCACCTTTTTCTTGTATCAATTTCAAAAAGAGGTGAAGAGATTAATCTATTTTCGTCTGATATTGCAAATCCTATATACCTTTCACCGAAATCAATTGCTAAAATTCTCCTTATTTTTAAAACTCCATTTTCTTAATTTTATCTTTTAAAGCTTTAAAAAATATAGTTAGAAGTATAATTGAGAAAAGCAGGAAAATTAAAATATAAGGGAAAAATTGAGTTTCGATACCGTAGTAATATTTTTGTAAAGGCTTTTGAAACAGAATAAAGCCTGATATTAAAAGGTAAAGGATAAGTATAGAAGCTGTTAAAAAGGCTCCAGGTCCAGAAGCGATTTTAGCTGGATTTTTCTCGTCGAACTGCGGAAATATATATCCGATTGATAGAGCTAAAAAAGTTATACTAAATATAATAAACGGCAAAAGAGATATGAAAATTAAAGTTAAGTCTTTAAAGTATAAAACTTTAAGTGAAAAATGAGTGGAGAAAAAGAGGAGATAGCCCATAAAACTTAATAAGATAAAGTAAAGAATAAGTTGAAAGGAAAAAAGCTTAAGTGGGTCTTCACCGGCTAAGTAAAAAAGGGAAACTCCTCTTTCTTCAACGGACGCAACAGGGTATATAAATCTTACTGCAATAGTAATTAAAAGATACACTACAAAAACAAAGTTAGAGTAAATTATGATTACGTGCCATATCGGAATATTTATACCTAGCCCTTTTCCCCTCACAGAAATAACATAAAGAAGAAAGAGTAAGATTAAGAAAATGAATTGAGAAATTTGAGAGTAATTTCTATAAAAACTCTTAAATTCTTTTTGAAGTAAAATAAATTTTGGATTTCTTCCCCCTTGAGCCTTTTCCTTTAAAAAGCTTTTATAATGAACCTTTTCAAAGGGCAAGACTGTTAAAATTGTAGCTAGTAAAAGATTAAAAGTTAAGAGCAAAAGAAAGACTGTAAAGGTGTCTTTATTACCTATAAGTGAAGAAAAGAACCAGTTCGAAGGCAACAAAGAAGGTGACATTGTTCCAACCTGCTTAAGAATGTAAACAGCCTCATCTATACTTTTAACATCAAAAACTTTAAAAAGTTGAGGTTTACCAAATCTTAAATATAAGTATATGAACAAAAGAAAAAGTATCCCAAAGAAAAAGGGCAAAATTTCTTTTTTTAATGTAGGTGATAGCCTGACAAAAAAATAAAAGAGAAATATACCTACAAGTCCCGCAGAGATTATATAAAAAACGAAATTAAAAGAAAGTAAAATTAACTTTGCTTTCTTAATCTCAAATATAGTTACGTAGGAGAAAAGAAGTGGAATAAGAAAAATTAATGGAACCCACGAAGAGTAAATTATAATTTCAAAAAATTTTATAACAAAGATACTTTCTTTCTTTAATGGAAATCTAAATAAAAAGGAGAACTCCTCATCTTCAAAGAAAATAGAAAAGCTACTTACTATATTAGATAGCACTAAAAAGAAGAAAATACTCATCAGGGTGAAATCAACAAATTTTTGTGAAACGATAATGCCAAGCACAGGCACTTTATTCAAAAAGTAAAAAAACCTGTAAAAAAAATAATAAATAATAAAAAACAAAATTGCTGCAAAAATAAAAGGTAACGAAACTCTCTTCCAAAACGAAAAAGACTTTAAAAGATTTAATAAAATCCTTATCTTTAAAGAAAAGAGTAAATAAATTTCTTCTATCAAATATAACCTAAATCCTCAAGTCTTCTTTTAATTTCCTCTTCCTCTTCCTCCGTATAACCCCTTACCTCCTCAATTTTCTCTATATACCCCCTGTCCTCCAGAAATCTCAAAATTTTATCTACACTTTCATTAACAGTTTCCTTCTCAGTATCACATATGACCTCAGGATTTAGTGGCTCTTCATAGGGATCATCAATCCCCGTAAAATTCTTTATTAAACCCTCCCTTGCCTTTTTATACATACCCTTAACATCTCTTTTTTCACACACCTCTAAACTCGCTTTAACATAAACTTCAATAAAGTTAGGTATACTTTCCCTTGCCCTTTGTCTTCCCTCTCTATATGGCGAAACAAGTGCCACTATTACATTTACTCCGTGCCTTGTCAAAAGTTCAGAAAGAAATGAAACCCTCCTCATATTCTCCATTCTGTCTTCTCTTGTAAAACCAAGATCCTTATTTAAAAAATTTCTTATAAGATCTCCATCAAGAACCTCTACGTCTTTATTCCTCTCAACAAGTTTTTCTGCTAACTTTTTAGCTATGGTAGTTTTACCTGAACACGGTAGACCTGTAAGCCAAACACAAAATCCTCTTTTTTTCAACTTTATTTAATAAATTTTTAATGGTTTTGAACCATTTTTACTCTCTTAGG
>JBCNVI010000001.1:86540-96461 GCA_039630235.1 Candidatus Hydrothermales bacterium
TGGATAATTCAGAAATTCACGGGCTTGCCTTTCAGATCTTTAAAAAGTGTTCAAAAAAAGCAGAAGAGCTTGGATTATACGGAGCAGGCCAAGATATACTCTCAGATGCCTTCTCGGGCAACATAAAGGGGATGGGACCAGGAGTAGCAGAAATGGAGTTAGAGGAGAGGGCCTCAGAGCCCATAATAATCTTCATGGCTGACAAAACCTCTCCAGGAGCATGGAACTTTCCTTTATTTAAAATATTTGCAGATCCATTTAATACTGCCGGACTTGTAATTGACCCAAAATTACATGATGGTTTTATTTTCGAGGTTCTCCATATGAAGGAAGGTAAGGTCGTTAGGTTAAGCTGTCCTGAAGAGATGTATTCACTCTTAGCTCTCATTGGTGCTGTTGAGACCTATGCTATAAAGAACGTATATAGAAAAGACGGCGTAATTGCTGCAACTGCTTCAACACAGAGATTATCTCTAATAGCTGGAAGATATGTAGGTAAGGACGACCCTGTAATGATAGTGAGAGCTCAAAGCGGTTTCCCTGCAGTAGGTGAAATTCTCGAAGCTTTTTCTCATGCACATCTTGTTGCTGGTTGGATGAGAGGTTCCCATTGGGGTCCTCTTATGCCTGTGTCAATGAAGGAGGCTTCCTGTACAAGATTCGATGGACCTCCAAGAGTTGTAGCTCTTGGATTTCAACTAAAAGATGGAAAACTTATTGGTCCAAAAGATCTTTTTGATGATCCCGCCTTTGATTTGACAAGAAAAAGAGCACAGGAAATAACAGACTACATAAGAAGGATGGGACCATTTGAACCTCATAGGCTCGGTTTAGAGGAAATGGAATACACAACGCTACCCTCTGTTTTAGAAAAATTAAAAGATAGATTTACGGATCTTGGTTGAGAAAGAAGTAATTGTAAAAAATACACTCGGTATACATGCACGACCTGCTACACAGTTTGTTAAAATAGCATCGAAGTATAGTTGTGAAGTTTACGTGATAAAGGATGGTATAGAGGTAAACGGAAAAAGCATAATGAGTTTACTTATTCTAACAGCCACAAAGGGAAGTAAACTTACTATAAGATGTTCAGGGCCTGATGAGGAAAAAGCCCTAAAGGAATTAGTTGATTTAGTAGAGGGAGGGTTTGGTGAAGACTAAAATTAAAACTAAAATTTTTCAGGGAGTCCCTGCTTCAAAAGGCGTAGTAATAGGTAAAGTAAAAAAATTTGATTTGAAAGTTTTTAAAGTTCCTGAACAACAGGAGGTTAAAAACAAAAGGGAGGAACTTGAAAAGTTTGAAAAGGCTAAAAAAGAGATAACAAAAGAGTTAGAGCTTGTGCTTGAACACTTCAGAGGAAGCTATAGAAGGATAATAGAGAGTGAAATTCTAATTATTAACGATCCAGTTATAGAAGACTACGTCAAATCGTATATTGAGAAAGGATACAGTGCACAGACGGCTTTCATTGAGTCAATGAAAAGTTTCCTTGCAAAACTTGAACAAAGCGATAATCTTGTTTTTAAACAAAGGGCAAGGGAAATAAATCACCTAATAAGAAAGGTTTTAGAGGTACTGCATGGTAAACCAAGTCTGATTGACGCAGAGCCTGGGACAGTGATAGTTTCAGATGATATTTCACCAATAGATGTTTTTTCAATTTCAAAACAAAACGATATAGGCATAGTTATAGAACATGGTGGTCCCACTTCTCACAGCATTATAGTAGCAAAAAATTTAAAAATTCCTACGGTTTGTGCTGTAAAGAATATAACAGAACATGCTAAAGACGGAGATGAAATTATCTTAGATGGTTGGTCTGGAAAAGTTATTCTAAATCCTGATGAAGAATTAAAAAGAGAATATCAAAGAAAGCCATTACTTTATACCGAAGCTTTAGACAAAGTTATTAAGGGACCAAAGGGTGGAAAAGGAAAGGAAAGAAAGAGGGTTTCCATCATGGGTAATGCTGCAAGCTTAGAGGAAGTCGAAGAGATTGTGAAAAACAAAGGTTTTGGAGTAGGTCTTTTTAGAACAGAACTTTTAATGTGGGATCCTACAGTTTGGTATAACGAGGATAAGTTAGCAGAAATTTTTGAGAAAGGATCAAAAATGGTCTTTCCCGATCCATTTATTATTAGATTAATTGATATAGCCGGAGAACCAACTATACCTGGATTTGAAGAAAAGAATCCCTTTTTAGGTTTAAGAGGAATAAGATTTCTTCTATTTGAAAAAGAGATAATGAAAAAGATATTGCGGGCTATTCTAAAAGCTTCTAATCTCGGAAATATAAGAATTCTTCTACCTCTTGTAACTACGTTAAAAGAAGTTGAAGAAACGAGGAATGTTTTAGAGAGGGCTAAAAAGGAACTTACAAGAGAAGACATTCCCTTTGATAATTACATAAATGTTGGAATTATGATTGAAACACCAGCTTCAGCTCTTATGGTAAAGGAATTTACACAAATTGTTGACTTTTTCTCAATAGGAACAAACGATCTAACTCAATATACTTTGGCAGTTGATAGAACTCATCCAATCCTTGCTCCGCTTTATAGTGAGTTTCATCCATCTGTCCTTAATCTAATAAGCCATGTGGTAAAAGGAGCACATCCCTATAGAAAAAAAGTTGCCGTTTGCGGAGAAATGGCCTCTGATCCCCTTGGAGCAATAATACTAATGGGTTTAGGAGTTGATGAACTATCTGTTCACCCTGATGCAATACCACTTTTATATGGTGTTTTCCAATGGCTTGAATATAAAAAAGTAAAAGAATTCGCTCGTAAAACATTAGAAATGCCAGATTCAAGAACTGTTAAAGAAAAAACAACTGAATTCATAAAAAAACACATACCCCCCTTGGCAATATTTTACGATTAAAAAGACAGCTTAAAGCCTACACTATCTATCTCTTGTACTAAAAGCTTTTTAAAATTAAACTCCTTTAAGTTTTTTTCTGACTCGATATAAGATTTAACATCTATTTCAGGAGCATCAAACTCAGTATGCCCAAAAATCCTTTTACCTTCTTTATACTCAGGAATGAAAGTTACTTTTTTACCAACAAGCTCTAAAAGTGAACTATAATTTTTCTCCAAGATAAGTTTTTCCATGATATCATATCTTTTTTCTATAACGTCTTTTTCAAGTTGCTTATAATTCTGAGAAGCAAAACTTTCTTTCTCACCGTAAAACTTAAATAAAGCCCATCTTTTAATTATGTTATCCCTTTTGCAGAATTCGTAAAGCTCTTCAAAGTCTTTTTCCTGTTCTTCTGGAAATCCAACGATTATTTCAGTTCTAACAGTTAAATCTCTTTTATTTTTATATTTTTCAATCAACTCAAGAGCTTTATAAACTGCTTTTTTTCCACCTCTTCTTTTCATTTTTCTTAAAACTTCCTCTGAAACATGTTGAATTGGTATATCAAGATAGGGTGCTATTTTTTCATTTTCAACTATTATTTTCATTATTTCCTCATCCAAATCTGCGGGATGAAGGTAAAAAATTCTTAAAAGTTTGAGATTTTTTAACCTTAAAAGTTTTTTTAAGAGATCTTTTAAACTTTTCTTTTTATAAAGGTCGATGCCGTAAAGACCCGTAGATTGTGAGATTAAAATTATTTCGTAAAATTCCGAGTTTAAAAGCTCCTTTGCCTCATACAAGACCTTTTCTATTGGCTTTGACCTATATTTTCCTCTAAGAAGTGGAATTATACAGAAAGTACAATTTTCATCGCATCCCTCTGATATTTTTAAGTAAGCATAGTTTACAGTAGAAATAGCTCGCGGTATTTTTTTATTATATAAAAATTTTGGAGTATCAAAACTTGATGTAATCCTTTTACTAATTATTTTGTCTATTTTTTCTATATCATCAAAGCCAAATAAAAGGTCGACCTCTTTGAATCTTTCTTTAATACTTTCTTTAAATCTATGAACATAGCATCCACCTACAGCAATAAAGTCAATTTTTTTTCTTCTTTTAAGTTCAATATACTTTTTTATAACCTCCTCAGTTTCTTTTACTGCAGGTTCAATAAAAGCACAAGTCATTATAAACACAGCCTTTGCCTTTTCTTGGCCTACCAGTTCAAAACCACACCTTGTAAGCTTTCCAGCAAGATATTCACTATCTACTTGGTTCTTTGGGCAACCTAAGGTTACAATTGATATTTTTTTCATAAAGTTATATTATAATATAGTTTGAAAAACTTGAAAAAGAAGGGACTTGTTTATGCGGTAGATGATGAATCAGACATCATAGACCTTTTAAGACATCATATTGAAAAAGCAGGTTATAACTTTGAAGGTTTTTATAATGCCTTAAGCTTTTTAAGTGCCCTAAGAAGGAAAAAGCCTGACATTATCATTCTTGACCTTATGCTACCAGACTATGACGGAATCGAATTATGTAAAGAATTAAAAAGAGAAGAAGATTATAAAGATATTCCGATAATTATGCTTACAGCAAGATCAAGGGTAGACGAAAAAATTTTAGGCTTAGAAATTGGTGCTGATGACTATATTACAAAGCCTTTTTCTCCAAGAGAGCTTGTTGCAAGAGTGAATGCTGTTTTGAGGAGATATAAAGAGGAGGAAAAAGAAGTAGATGTTATTCAGATAGATGATATCTTAAAAATTGATGTTAAAAAATTTGAGGTTTATGTTAGTAATGAGAAAGTTTATCTAAGACCGGCGGAGTTTAAATTATTGAAACTTCTTGTAGAAAAAAGGGGAGTTTTATTTACTCGTAGACAAATTCTTGAATATATTTCAAAGGGAGGTGGAACTATCTATGAGAGAACTGTTGATGTTCATGTAAGAAATTTAAGGAAAAAACTCGGTGAAGCAGCAAAATTTATAAAAAATGTAAAGGGAATGGGGTATAAGTTCGAAATATGAATAAGATAAACTTTAAACTTACCTTAGTTTTTTTTATTTTAATACTTTTCTTTACGCTTTTTATTACGCTTTTTCAGCTTAAAATAATTCGGGAAGAATATTTAAAGAATACTCGGGGAAATTTAGAAAACTTTGGGGTAATTTTAAGTGAAGAAGTCAAAGGTTATATTATAAGTAACGATTTTGAGGGTCTTAAAAGTATAATTAAAAAATTTGGTGAAAATTTCAATTTAGTTATTAGTGTTTATAATAGCTCTGGTGAACTTATTGCTGATTCAAAGCTGAAAGATTTTTTAGACCAAGATAAAAATAAACCTGAAATTGAAATAGCTCTACATGGAGAAAAGGCATTTTATTTGAGAAAAAGTGAGAATTATAAGGAGAAATATATCTTTCTGGCTATACCTATCATAAAGAATGAAAACGAAATTTTTGTTCTTAGACTTGGAACCCCTATAAGTACTCTAAATAATTTTTTGATTAATTTTATTTTAAAGGTAACTTTTAAAGGTTCATTTCTCTTATTGATTTTCTTACTGCTCTCATTAACTTTATTTAAACAATTTACAGATCCTCTTAGGGATCTAATTTATGCCTTCAAAAGGGTTTCTCAAGGGGATACAAACATAAGGATATTTTTAAAAAGAAGTGATGAATTAGGTGAACTTATAAAAAGCTTTAATGATATGGTTATTAATTTAGAAAGAAGCTTAAATGAAGTAAAAAGAGAAAGAGCAACCATAGATTCTTTACTTAGAGCCTTACCTGATAACGTCTTTGTTCTAAATAAAAAGGGAGAAGTAATCTATTATAACGAAAAAACAAGGGAAAGTTTTAAAAATATAGAAAAATGTAAGTTTTATTATGAGTTTTTAAAAGAACCTGAGTTTTCTAAAATTCTTGAAAAAGCCCTTGAAAAAGAGGAAGCAGAAGGACAAATAATGTATGAATCAAAGTTTTTTTATACAAAAATAAGAAAAATTCCAAATACAGAAAATTTTATCGTAGTTCTAACAGACATAACTGAAGTTAAAAGACTAGAAGAGATAAAAAAGGATCTTACCGTTAACATCTCACATGAAATAAGAACACCTTTAACCCTTATAAAAGGATACATAGAGACTATTGAGGATGAAGAAGAAATAAAGAATAAAAATTATATTGCTGTAATTAAAAGACATATTGATAGACTAATAGAGCTAACCGAAAAAATAATTTATCTCTCACAAATAGAAAGTGAAAAGTTTTTACAAATTGAGAAGGTTAACCTAAGAGAAATAGTTGAAAATGTTTTACCAATTTTTGAAAAGAAATTAAGGGAAAAAGAAATAATTTTTAAATTGGAGATGGAGGAGGGAATAGGGGAGATTGATGCTGATAAATCTAAATTGGAACAAGTCTTTATTAATCTCTTTGATAACTCTATAAAGTTTACCACTAAAGGAGAGATAAAGATTAAAGTTCAGAGAAAGGAAAACCTTGTAAGAATTGAATTTTTGGATACTGGGGAGGGGATTGAAGAAAAACATTTACCTAGGGTATTTGAGAGGTTCTATGTTGGATCTAAGGAAAAGGCAGGTTTTGGTCTCGGTTTATCAATAGTTAAACACATAATTAATCTACACAACGGAAAAGTTAATATAGAAAGTCAAAAAGGTAAGGGAACACGTGTCATAATTGATTTGCCGTATTTTAACAAAAATTTAACAGAAATTTAACAAAAATTTAAATAGAAAGTATTAAATTTTATCAAATGAGAAAAAGATTTCAAGAAGAGGTCATAAAAAGTATTTTTTTTATATTTGCTTTAATCTCTGTCTTTACAACCTTTGGAATCATATTAGTTTTACTCTTTGAAACTTTACAATTTTTTAGAGAAGTCTCGATAATAAGATTTTTAACTGAAAAAGAGTGGACACCACTTTTTGCCGTAAAAAAGTTCGGTATTTGGCCTCTTTTATCCGGTACGTTCTTAACCTCCATTATAGCTCTTACGATAGCTTTTCCAATGGGACTTTCTATAGCAATCTTTGTCAGTGAATATATGCCCTTTAAATTAAAGGCAATTATTAAACCTATACTTGAAATTCTTGCCGGTATCCCAACTGTAGTATATGGCTACTTTGCTCTCCTATTTGTTACGCCGCTTCTAAAAAAAATAATACCATCAATTTCTGGATTTAATGCCCTTTCTCCTGGTATTGTACTTGGAATAATGATAATACCAACAATTGCCTCTTTGAGTGAGGATGCGCTTTCTTTGATTCCAAGAAGTTTAAGAGAAGCATCTTTAGCTCTTGGGGCAACTAAGCTTGAAACAGTTTTTAAAGTTGTTTTACCCGCTGCTTCATCGGGAGTTTTATCTGCGGTAATTTTGGGATTTTCAAGAGCAATAGGTGAAACAATGATTGTGACGATTGCCGCAGGACAAAGACCTATTTTAACATTCAATCCCTTAGTTCCAATAGAAACAATTACTGCCTACATTGTTCAAGTTTCACTAGGCGATACTCCAACTGGCTCTCTTGAATATAAAACAGTTTTTGCAGCCGGTATGGTTTTATTTTTAATAACATTCACCTTCAATGTTATAAGTCACAATTTAAGAATGAGATTTATAAAATCATTTAGATTATGAAGGATTTTAAAGAAATTTACTCTAAAAGAAAAAGAAGAGAGAAACTCTTTATAATTTTATCGCTCTTTTTTATAACTTTTGCTTTGATGTCACTTTTAATTTTGATAATAGACGTTTTATTTGATGGTTATTCTGTTTTAAGTTTGAAGTTTTTAACGAGTTATCCTTCGAGAAAGCCTGAGGAGGCAGGTATTTTATCGGCTTTAGTCGGTTCTGTGTATGTTCTTGTTATTATGATCTTATTTATAGTCCCAATCGGAATCGGAGCGGCTATCTACTTAGAAGAATTTGCACCTAAAAACTCCATTACAAATTTTATAGAAGTAAACATAGTAAATCTTGCCGGTGTCCCTTCGATTATTTATGGACTCCTTGGACTTGAAATTTTTGTAAGATTTTTAAACCTCGGAAGATCGATACTTGCTGGTGCCCTAACACTTTCACTTTTGGTATTGCCTAATGTAATAATTGCGGCTAGAGAAGCAATAAAGCTTGTCCCATATTCGATAAGAGAAGCGAGCTTAGCCTTAGGTGCCACAAAGTGGCAAACAGTGAGGCATCAAGTTCTACCAGTGGCATTACCTGGGATTCTCACTGGAATAATACTTGCAGTTTCAAGAGCTATAGGAGAAACAGCTCCACTTATAACAATTGGGGCACTCACCTATATTGCCTTTTTACCGTCAACACCACTTTCACCCTTTACCGTACTCCCAATTCAGATTTTCAACTGGATTTCAAGACCACAAAAGATGTTCCATAAGAATGCTGCTGGAGCAATAATCATTTTACTTTTTTTAACAATTATGTTAAACTTAACAGCAATAATTTTAAGAAATTATTACAAAAGTAAATATAGACTCTAAAAGATGGCAATTTTAAAAACTGAAAATTTAAACGTTTATTTTGGAAATAATCATGTTTTGAAAAATATAAACATAGAGATACCTGAAAATAAAATAACTGCAATAATGGGCCCCTCAGGTTGTGGAAAATCAACCCTTTTGAGGTGTTTTAACAGAATGAATGATCTTATTGATAATTTCGTTTTACAGGGTAAAGTTTTATTCAAGGGAAAAAATATTTACGAAAACAGTGTTGAACCCTCCGAAATAAGAACAAAAATTGGTATGGTTTTTCAAAAGCCAAATCCCTTTCCAAAGTCTATTTACGAAAATGTCGCCTTTGGGCCAAAAATTTTAGGTATAAAAGAAAAATCAAAACTCGATTATATAGTAGAGGAGTCTCTTAAAAAGGCTTATCTTTGGGAAGAAGTAAAGGACAAATTAAGGGAAAATGCTTTAAATCTTTCGGGAGGGCAACAGCAGAGATTATGTATAGCAAGAGCACTAGCTGTTGGTCCAGAAGTTTTACTACTTGATGAACCAACTTCTGCACTTGATCCAGTTGCATCAAAAAAAATAGAGGAATTACTTGAAGAATTAAAAAAGAGCTTAACTATAGTTATTGTTACTCATAATCCCTCTCAAGCATCGAGAATCTCTGATTTTACTGCTTTTTTATATTTAGGAGAGTTGATAGAATTTGACACTACAGATAAAATTTTTACTGTGCCTAAGCATCCAAAAACACAGGAGTATTTAAGTGGAAAGTTTGGTTAAAAAAGGAGGACTATAAATGTTTGAGGAAAAACTTGAGGAGCTGAAAAGAGAGATAATAAGCTATGCTTTCCTTGTAGAAAGAATGATTGAAAAGAGTATAGAGGGGCTTTTTGAGAAAAAGGAAGAACTTTTAAGGGAAGTGATTGAGAAAGACGAAATTGAGGCGAATGAATTTGAAATTAAAATTGATGAGCTTGCTATTACCACTATAGCAAAATATGAGCCTAAGGGAAAAGACTTAAGGGAAGTTCTTATGATACTTAAAATAAACAATGATCTTGAGAGGATGGCAGATCATGCTGTGAATATTTGTGAAAGTGCTCTATTTTTAATTGAAAGGCCAAAAATTAAACTTTTGTCAGAAATAAGCAAAATAGCGAGTGAAACAATAAAAATGCTTAAAGATAGTATAGATTCTTTTATTGAGGAGGATCCAAAAAAGGCAAAAAGTGTTTGTGAAAGAGATTATATTGTAGATGATTTAAATAGTTCCATATCAAAGGAATTACTTTCATATATGATGTGTGATCCAGGAGCGATAGAAAGATGTATGCACATAATGAGAATTTCAAACAATATTGAGAGGATAGCAGATTTATCAACCAATATAAGTGAAGATGTAATATTTATGGTTGAGGGAAAAGTTATAAAGCATCATAAGGGAGAGTAACTTGAAAACTTAACATTAAAATTTTATAATTAAAATTGTTACCTGGGTTCAATTCCCTACAGATAAATTATAAAGGAGCA
>JBCNVI010000001.1:96559-130204 GCA_039630235.1 Candidatus Hydrothermales bacterium
GATAAGGAATCTACACCAAGAGTTTTTGATTTTACACCTGTTTCAAGAACTTCTCAGGAAGTTTGGGAAAGAGATGCACCTGGACATGATGGTTATGGCTGGAATGCAGATGGAGAAGGTTCAAGCTATTCTTTGGAAGATGCTGCAAATCATTCAAGAATAGATTTTTATTTGGATGACTTTACTCGTGGGACTGTAAACGTTTCAAATATTTACTTGGTAAGCCCAAATTATAATAGAGAGGATCCTAGAAATCCTTTCAATGGTACTGAGACAGCTTTTGCAGCTGATACAGGTAAAATGGCACCAGCTCCTGGTAATTATTATACCCCAACTACAGAAGATCCAATAGTAGCAGGAAGAACTTACTTTTTATGGATAGATCACAGTGCAAACGAGTGGACTAGTGATGATAATTTTGTTAAAATAAAGATAATTTCTATAGGCAATGATGGAAAGGTTGTATTTGACTATTGGTTCCAGAAACAAGGTGGGCTTCGCTGGCTGAAGACGGATTAAGTTAAATAAGTTAAAATAGTAAACTAAATTTCTACTTGCCCCCCGAGAGGGGGGTTTTTTTTAACAGAATTGAATAGTGATACATTTTATATTAAAATTAACCCATGAAAAAAAACTTCTTAATTGTTTTTCTTTCATTTTTATTTTGTGTTAGAGAGCCACATGAGGTGGGATGGTTTCTAACACTCAAAATACCTGGGAAAATGAGAAAAACTACTGTAAGAGAGGAAGTACAAAAAAGTGATAAATACAGAGTTATTGCGGATTCGGTCTTTAATATTCAAAAAAAAGTTCACTTAAACCTCAACTACTCTGGGCCTACAACAATAGCTGTTGATACGTTAAAAAGATTTTTACCGAGGTTTATTGATACAACCCAGAGTGAGTTTGGATCTTTAATTTTACTTATCTATGCTGGTACAAACTATAAAGGCAAAGTAATTACATCACCATGCTCTTTAAAAACAAAAATTATTACTTACTACTGGAATGATTACTTTGATATCTTTGAGTTTTTTAAAACTGATAGTGTGAAAACCCTTGTTAGCGGAGACTTTAAAATAACACATAGAATACCTTTTAATGATTTTCCTGCTGGACCCCATCTTTTTGTAATCATCCCACAAATTTTAACAGGTAGTGCGAATTTTGATACAGTAGAAACCTTTAAAGAAGGACTTTTTGGAGCGAAAGTTTTAGGAGATAATGTTATAACTTTTTTGGACACTATAAAAAATGAAAGTGAAGATTTGAGAGAATTAGCAAAGCAAAATAGAATAGAAAAGATTTTCTTACACGCAGATATTACTCATAGTTTCCCTGTAAATTTATTTTTATCAATTAAGGTTTTTTCAAACGGAGATACTTTTATGCCTATTAACAAACTTCCTTTTAAAGGCGCACCCAAAAATGAAAATGGTGTATCAACTGACAGCATCAGGTTTTCTATCGAAATAGACCTTTCTAAAGAAATCATAGATCTCTCAAAAGATTCTTTAATATTTTATAAAGCTTTTGCAATTATAGACAGTCAAAGTAATGTTTTTATAAAACCTGACGATTTTATTAAACTAAAAGGATACCTCGGGGTAAAACTCTATACATTGGAACGATGAATGTTATTAAACTTTTTTTAATTTTTTATCCCCTATATTTCACTCCTGGGGAAAATTTCTTCCCTACTTATCCTTTTGCAAGTCAGAATATATACTTTAATCCAGCTCTAATAGGATCTGAGTTTAACCCAAATTATACCTTATCTTTGCTATCAACTAATCTTGCTCTTACAAATAACGGACTTTCTATATCACTATACAATGACATAATGTCTGCACACGGTGATTCTATAACAAAACCTTTAAAGGAAAATTTCTTTAAAAATATCGGATCCTCATGGAAAATAAACCACCTTTCCTATTTTTCTCCATTTTCATTTTCTTTAGGAAGATTTGCACTAGGTTTGAGAGCTATCCAAGCATCAGTTTTAATTTTACCTGAACCATGGTTAAGGATTTTGCTTTATGGAAATGAGCTCGATAAAACATATATTGCAAACAAAGATAATACAGCACTCCAAGTTTTAAACTTAATTGAGGCAAGAGCAGGATTTGGTCACGGAATTTTCATAGATAAAGAAGAAAAGTACAGGTTACTTTATGGTTTAAATTTTGCCTTCTATATATCAGGACCATATATTGAGTTAAATGATGTTAATGTGAGATTGAATTCCTACTATGATGGAATAACAGGAGATGACTTTATCAAAATAAGGGTAGACACAACTTTTCCAAATTTTGGATATTCAATAGATTTAGGATTTGGGCTAGAATACAAAAAAAATTTAAATTTTACTCTTGGTTTAAGTAATATAATATCTAACATAAATTTTTCAAAAGGTTTAACTTATATACATCATGGCAATCTTGACACTCTTTATTTAGGTGAAGGTATAGATTTTGACACTTTGTATACTGACAAATTAGACACTATACCAGCTGCTTTTAGTGTAAAACTACCCTTAATTTTTAAATTTTCTACTTTTTATAGACACCCTGAAGAAAAGTATAAATTATTCTTAATGTGGGAACAAGGGTTTAAAAATACAGCATTTTCAACAAAGTCTCCCAGAATTTCTCTTGGAGGAGAATACTTTGCTCATCCCAGGATACCTCTAAGGCTTGGTTTAATTTTCGGTGGTTATGAGGGAATCAGTTTATCTTTAGGTACAGGTATAATAAGTAGAGATTTTTCCTCGATAAATATTGGAATCTCACAACATAGGGGAATATTATTAGGCTCAAGGGGCCTTTCCATTTCCTTTTTAACAGAGTTTCACTCTACATTTAAGGGTAAGTTTAGATATAAGATCATAGATTCTATAACAAATAGACCAATAGCTAATGCTATATTTAAGCTCACAGATAGAAATAATAAAAAGGTTTTTGAAGGTCAAAGTGATGTAAACGGTGAAATAAAGGGAGAGATTAAAAAAGGTGAATATAAATTTGAAGTTGAAGCTGAGAATTATTATTCTAAATCGGGTGTCCTTGAGATAAGGCAAGAGGTAGAAAAAGAGGGAAAGATTTTACTTAAAACAAAATTCGGTTATCTTACACTATATGTTAAAGATAGAGAAACTAATATACCTTTAAAGAATGTAGACGTTACCATTCAATATAGAGAAAAAACAATAAATACAAAAACTGATTCATTAGGAACCTTAAGATTAAAACTTGAAAGAGGAGATTATAAATTTAGATTTGAACATCCTGAGTATATATTAAGAACAGAAAGCTACACGATTGAATCTGGAGTTCAAAAAGAAGCAGAGATTTTGTTAGCACCTCGTTTTGGTACTGTTATGGGTAAAATTTATAATGCTCAAACCTTTGAGCCTCTTGTTGGATATTTAGAAATTTATCCTGAAGACGTGGACAGTCTTATAGAAAAGTTAGAAACATATGAAGATGGAAACTATAACGTAAGGCTTTTTGAAGGTATATATAAGTTTAAAGTAAAAGTTTCCAATTATATACCTCAAGAAGCTTATATTCGTGTTGTTGGGGGAAAAGAAATTGTGAAAGATTTTGCTATGCTTAAGGAGAAAATGGTTTTTACATTCAGAAATATTTATTTTGATTTCAATAAGGCTACAATAAGACCAGAATCATATCCTGTTTTAGATTCAATTGCTCTTATGCTAAAGGAAAACCCTACTATAATTGTTGAAATAGGCGGACACACAGATGAAAGAGGAAGCAAATCTTACAACAAAAATCTGAGCCAAAAAAGATCAGAATCTGTTAGAAATTACCTCTTTGAAAAACATGGCATAGAACTTTTAAGACTAATTCCTGTAGGTTATGGAGAAGATTTCCCTGTTGTAAAGAATGCTAAAACAGAAGAAGAGCATCAATTAAACCGAAGAGTGGAATTTAAAATTTTAGGTGAAAAGAGATAATTAGACTAAAAAGTCTATTAAAACTCAATACCTGGCATGCATTAAAATCTACGCAGTATCATAGATGCGGCAAGTTTTACTTGACTATCCGAATCATTTAAAAGTCTCTTTAATATATCTAAAGTCTTATCTGACTTATATCTTGATAAAATTCTAACTACTTCAACTCTAATCTCAGAGGGAAACTTTGGCTTTTTAAAAAAAGTTTTATCAAATAATACCTTCTCAGCTACCTGTAAAGCTTTTTCAGGTGAGTTTTTAATCAAAAAGTTTATTGAGGGTATAATAAAATCCCTTAATTCTTCTTTATCAAGGGAATCTTTAATAAAACTATAGATTAATTCAACACTTTTAGCCGTACCTATCTTTAAGAGAGTTCTTAAACACTCAAATTTTATATCCTTACCCTGTGCCTCTGAATAAACTTCTAAAATATCATCTTCAAAAGAAGATGTAGTAAACTTAGATAAACTTCGAAGAGTATCCAATTTTACGCTCTCTTCTCCAGTTTTAAGCATTTTAATTAAAAAAGGAATACTCTCTTCGTCTTTGATTTCTCCTAAAATCATAACAATATCGCGAGGATTTTTTAAATATTTATTTTCAAGACTCTTATAAAATTCCTTTCTATATTCAGCAGGAAAGAGTGATAAAATTTTAACTATCCTTTTTTTTACTGCAAAATTCTCCATTTCAGGAAAGATTTCAGTAAGAGCTAAAAAACCCTCTTTACCGGCAGTAAGAAACGCCTCTTCTATCTCCTTTTCTGATTCTTCATCCCATAGTTGAGTTAAAAGCACTCTTGTAGAAAATTGAGTTCCCATCTTTCCAAGCGCCCTTATTGCAACTTTTTTCTTTGATTTTGAATCAAGTAAATCTCTGAACGTATTTTGTATATCCTCGATAATTAATAATTGATTTTTTTCTTTAGCTACCATTATAATTTTTTCTAGTCCCTCTATGTAAGAAAAAATTACCGCTGGATGTTCCTCTTCAAAAACCTTATTTTTTATTGAATTTATTACCTTTTCTACAAGACTAGTTTTATTGGCTCTTAAAAAAGTTATAGCGAATGAAATTAAAGCATCAATAGCTGAAATTCTCTCATTTTCATCTCCACTGTTAAGTTTATCCATCACAGGTTGAAGAAATGATTCTAACTCAGAAGCAGCTATACCACTTTCTAACTCTCTCTCCAAGAATTTTAATCTTTTTTCTTCTGTTATAACAAGTTTCTTTTCTCTATATAATTTTTCGAGTAACTCCGCTTCTTCATCTATATGTATCTTTTCGGTGACCTCATAAATTTTTCTACCTTCAAAGATTTCCCTCAACAAGGCAGGAAACTCGTCTTCTTTCTTTCTTAAATCTGAAAAAAGTAAGATAAGCTCTTTATCATCCATTCTACTTAGAGCCTTTCTTATGGAATCTGCCATATCTTTATATTTTTCTGATTCATTTATAAGTCTTACTCTAAGAATTGGAGATAAAATCTTAAGTATATGAGTAAGTATAAGAGAAAAGTTGGACGGACTATCTTCACCATATCTTTCAAGTAAGTAATGACTAATCACTTTTAAGGCTGAGATTAGAATTCTAACTTTACGAATATCAATCTCCTTCTCTATATCTAGACCAATCATTTTTAGAAAGATGTTTTTAATAATTTCTTCCCTCTCCGATTCCTGTAGGTTATTGTAATCTCTAAGAAAACTAGCAATTCTATTTTGATCCTCCTCACTTAATTTTATCTCTATCTCCTCTTTTTTAGGAGCAGCAATATCTCTCATAGAAACCTGAGCACTTTCTTCTGTAGACAGATCTACCTTTATTTCCCTTTCTGTAGAGCTCAACTTGAACTTTACCTCATTCAGTCTTATTCTTTCAACATTTCGCTGGAAAAGTAATTCTGAGGGATTTTCAACCTCTAAAAATTTTTTTATAGGTAAAGTAAAAATCTCAAAAAAAGTCTTTAATTCATCCTGAAATACGTCTCTATCAATTGAAATACTTTCAATCTTTAGTCTAAAAAATTGTTTTGCCATAGAGTGAATAGCTGGAATCTTACTTATATCAATTCTTGTATCCTCGAAAAGTATTACATTTTCAAAAAAATAGACTGAAATTGTATTATACTTCAGTGGGAACTTTTTGATTATTTCTAAAACTTGTTCAGCTGCCTTACCAAAAGCTGGATGCCCTGCTGGATACATCTTTGAGTAAGTTAAACCCACACCTATCTGTTTTAAAAGCTCAATCAATAAAGACTCTACTTTTTCCATTAAAATATTTTATAGATTTTACTTTATAAAATCAACTTTTCTTAAAAAAAGGCTCAAAAACGAAATAAAAAATTAAAAAAAGAAAAATAACGATGTATAAGAACTTCATTTCTCAGCTCTTCTTGCAATAATTGCTACTAAGCCTCCAATAAAAATAAGTAGAGTTCCTATCCAAACAAGTTGAATTAAGGGATTATAAAAGACTTGAACATAAACTGTTTGATCTTCTTCCCAACCTTGAATAACAGCGTATATATCCCCATATAAAAGAGGCAAAACATCCATTTCTGCTGAAGGTTGTTCCCAGTTATGATAAAATCTAAGTGCAGGATAAAGTTCTCCCTTAAGTTTTCCTTTGTTTTTAACTAAAAACTTTCCCTTAACCTCCTCATAATTTTGACCAGAAGTAAATGTAAGTCCTTTATATTCTATTTCAAAATTTTTAAATTCCAATATATCACCTATCTTGAATTTTAGCTCTTTCTGCTCCTCAAACCCATAAGAAGATATTATCCCTATTGCTGTTATGACTACTCCAATATGAATCAAAAAGGGTCCCATCTTTCTTATAAAAGATTTTGTTTTCTTTACTTCTTTTATATAGTAGTATATATTTGACAAAAAAGCAAAAGTAGATAAACCGTACCCCAGAACAACCCCCAGGTGGTTAGAAATTTTTATAAATACGTTGAAGGAAACAATTATGCTAATTAAAAGTGAAATTAATAGAAAAATTTTTGATAGATTATCATAAGAATAAAATGAATAAATAAAAAGACCTAAGAGCAAGAGTATTATAAGAAAAAAGGGGCTTGTTGCCTTATCAAAAAACAAAGTTGTAACTGTGATTTTTTGACCTGTAAAAAGTTCTGATATAATTGGATAAAAAGTTCCAAATAACGTTATTAAAGTAATTGCTATAAGAGAAAAAACAAAAATTAAGATTAATTCCTCTAATCCCAAAAGTTTAAAGCTTTCACCACTTTTTGAAAATCTCTTTCCAAACTTGATGATTGCAAAAATTAAAAAAACAAGATTTGTAATAATAAAAACTCCAAAATAAGGTCCTATCTCACTTTCAGCAAAGGCATGTACAGAGGAAAGAATCCCACTCCTTGTGATATATGTGCCAGTTATAACGAGTATGAATGTTATTATAATTAATGAAAGATTCCATAACTTTAAGGTACCTCTTTTTTCTTGGATAAAGAGTGTATGAATAAAGGCAGTTGATGTTAACCAAGGTAAAAGAGAGGCGTTTTCAACAGGATCCCATGCCCAATAGCCTCCCCACCCAAGCTCAACATAAGCCCATCTACCTCCTAACACAATTCCAATTGATAAAAATAGCCATGAAATTAAAGTCCATTTTCTAATTTCAGTAGCCCATTCCTTTTTTTCACCCTTTATAAAAACAGAAACAGCATAACTAAAAGGTATTGTAAAACCAACATATCCTAAATAAATAGCAACAGGATGAATTAACATCCACACATTTTGAAGAAGAGGATTCAATCCTTTACCATCAGAAGGAGTAAAGAAAAGTGTTTTAAATGGATTTGTAAAAAAAATGGTCATAAATATGAAGAAAAGATTTACTATTGAAATTACAGTATAGGAAATAATTCTGTGAAGATTTTCGTTTTTTACTGAAAACATATAAATAAGGAAGTATATAGAAAGTATTAAAACCCAAAAGAGCATAGAACCATCCATACCTGCCCAGAAAGCAGAGAATTTGTAAATAAAGGGCAAATTTCTAGATGTATAATTTGCTACATACATAACCCTAAAATCTGAAGCCAAAAGAAGATACCAAAGTGAAAAAGAAGCAAGTATAACAAAAATTGACCCTAAAAGGGTAGCTCTTTTTCCAGCTTCAATAAATGTATCTTTTCTTTTTGATAAATAATTTATAAATAAAATCGTCGATAACAAAAAACAAATAAATGCACTAACTAAAGATGAGTAACCTAAATCAACCACAACTTAATTATAGATCATTTTAAGAATTAAATTCAATACAAAAAAATAAAATTTAAAAATTTTCAGTTACATAGTTTTCTGCCATCATAGCAGCAATTGCCCCATCAGATGAAGCTGTTACAACTTGTCTTAAAGAAGTGGATCTAACATCTCCTGCAGCATATATACCTGGGACATCTGTTTCCATCCTTTGATTTGTAATAACCCCCCCTCTTTCATCAAGTCTTGTTAAACCCTTCAAAATTTCTGAATTAGGAGAAAATCCAATAAAAATAAATACTGCCTGACAAGGAAGCTCCCATATTTCGTTTGTCTTAAGATTTCGTAACACTAAACTCTCTACTTTTTTCTCACCTTTAATTTCTTCAACAACCGTATCTAATATAAACTCAATTTTTGGATTATTCTTTGCTCTCTCAACGTAAATCTTCTGAGCTCTAAACTTATCTCTCCTATGAACTATATAAACTTTTTTCCCAAATTTAGTTAAATATAGAGCCTCTGTAACAGCTGAATCTCCACCACCTACAACTACTATTTCTTTGTTTTTAAAAAAGGGACCGTCACAGACAGCACAGTTTGAAACTCCTTTTCCCATCAGCTCAGTTTCACCTTTAACATTTAGTCTTTTATGATGAGCACCCGTAGCAACTATAACTGCCTTTGAAATCCAGTAACCTCCATCTGTTATCACTTTTTTGAAGCCTTTATCAAGTAACTCTATTTTGAAAGCTTTTTCCTTAACTATTTTAGCACCGAAATTTTCAGCATGTTTTTTAAAAACATTTATAAGTTCGCTTGCCTTTATCCCATCCGGAAAGCCAGGATAATCCTCTATTATTTCAGTCAAGGAAAGTTGCCCACCAATCACATCTTTCTCCAAAATCACTGTATTTAATAAGGCTCTTGCTGAATACATACCAGCAGTAAGACCAGCAGGGCCTGCTCCTATTACAACAACATCCACCTCTCTTTCTTTAATTTCTTCAAAACTCTCACCAAATTTTACTTCTATCATTTTTTACCCTCCCTTAATTTGGAAAGGATACTTAGTATAAGGATCAGTATACTCCCTTATAGCCTCCCTATCTTTAAATAAGTAATAACCTCTTACTCCAATCATTACTGCATTATCACCGCAAAATTCTTTTTCTGGAAGTAGCACATTATCAAAATTTTCCATTAAAAGTGTTCTTAGTCTATTATTTACTGCTACTCCACCTACAACTGAAATTTTTAAATTTGGTATATCTAAAAGCCTAATAGCTTCTTTTAATTTATCTAAAAGGTGCATAAAAACAGTTTCTTGGAAGGACGCAGCAATATGAGGTTTAAGTTTTTCAAATTCATCTTCTTTCAATTTTTCAATAAATCTTATAAGAGAGGTCTTTAAACCACTGAAACTGAAAGTAAAAGGTTTAGTTTGAGGAAGAGGAAACTTAAAAAAGTTTTTATCTCCCCTTTCAGCAAGTTCTTCAAGCTTTTTTGCTCCAGGATACTTAAAACCAAAAAGTCTTGCGGCCTTATCTAAACATTCACCTCCTGCGTCGTCAAGTGTTCCCCCAAGATATACAATTTCGTCCAGTTTCTTTATTAAAAAGAGCTCTGTATGTCCACCTGAAACAAGTAGGGAGAGAATCGGCAATTCTGGCTCCCTGTTAATAAATATTGAAAATAAGTGACCCTCTAAGTGGTCAACTCCGATAAAGGGAACAGATAAAGAATGAGCAACGGCTTTTCCAAAAACAAATCCTACAAGAAGAGAGCCAATTAGACCTGGACCTTGAGTAGCAGTTACAATGTTAATATCCTTTAAGTCTACTTCAGCAACTTCAAGAGCAAGTCTCAGTGAGGGCACTATTAACTCCATATGTGTCCTTGATGAAAACTCAGGCATTATACCACCAAAATCTATACCTGAAATATGAGACGAGAGAATATGAGATCTTACCTTTTTGTCCTCTAGGACCGCTACCGAAGTCTCATCACAGGAGGTTTCAACGGAAAGAATATACATTTATAAATATTAAAGTTTCAAAAATGAAAAATCAATACTTCTAATATAATCGACATAAGGAACTCTTTTTTAGGGAAGGGGTTAAACCTTATAGTAGGGTCAAACGGATCTGGTAAAACAACTATTCTTGGAACAATTCATATGTTGATTTACCCAAGAAACATAAAGGGGCAAGCAACAAGAACCTTATAAGAAAAAATGAGAGTTTAAAGATAGAAAAAGAATCTTTTCTTTTTAACAGATTCCCCTCAATATTTTTTCATTCAGAGAAAGAATCGATATTTTGGAATAAACAGGATTTATTAAGAGAAATAAATCTTCTTTTTTCACTAATCGATAAGGAATATTTAAGAATCTTACTAATTTACAACAGGATTTTAAATCAAAGGAATAAATTTCTTAAAAAAGTTAAAAATCTTTCTGATCCTATTAAGAAATTACTACAAGAGAATGGAAAAATTATACAAAGTAAGCGTATAATTTATATTCAGAAAATAGAGGAATTTATGGAAAAGCATATGAATGTAAGAATTTACTATGAACCGGCTGGACTAGAAACAGACATTGAGGAGGAAAAAAATAGGGAATTTATCTTATTTGGCATTTCAAAAGATAACTTTAAATTTGAAAAGGATGGTTTTGATTTAAGATTCCAATCCTCAAAGGGTGAAAAAAGAATATTTTTATTTTTCTTTTACTTTGCAGTAGCTGAAATCATGAAAAAAAATAATATTTTACTTCCTTTACTTCTTGATGATCTCTCTTCCACGCTCGATTATAATCTTGTTAAAAACTATATAGAAAACCGGGAAGGACAAATAATCATACCGTCTTTAAGACCATTTAAAGCAAAAAACATAATCACTATCTGAAATGGATAACCTTTATAAAATTTTACACGAATTTTTTAAAAGTAAGGGGCTTGAGGGAAGGTTTTATGAATATCAAGTAATAAAAGAATGGCATAAAATAATAGGAGAGGGATTGGCAAAGGATGTAGAAGCAATAGATTGCAAAAATGGTATACTTTACCTCTTTTCTACCGACTCAATCCTAAGATCAGAAATTTATAACCTAAAAAAAGACATAATTAAATCCATAAATAAATACTTTAATAAGAAAATCGTAAAAGATTTAAAATTTGTAAGGAGGAAAGAATGAGTGAAAGATACGATGCATCTCAAATACAAATTCTACCAGGTCTTGAAGGAGTAAGAAGAAGACCCTCCATGTATATCGGTGATGTTGGAAAAAGGGGATTACACCACTTGATTTTTGAGATTCTCGATAATGCGGTAGATGAGGCCTTGGCAGGTTATGCAAAAAATATTATAGTTTCACTTAATGCAGATGGCTCATGTACCATAAAAGATGATGGAAGAGGTATACCCGTTGACTTACATCCTATCGAAAAAAAACCTGGTGTTGAAATTGTCTTTACCTACTTACATGCTGGAGGAAAGTTTGACCAGAAGGTATACCAAATTTCAGGTGGACTTCACGGTGTTGGTGCTTCAGTCGTTTGCGCTTTATCTGAATATCTTGAAGTAAAAGTTAAAAGGAACGGCAAAATATACTATCAAAAATTTTCAAGAGGAAAAAAAGTCTCTGAATTAGAAGAAATTGGAGAAACAAGCGAAAGAGGAACTGAGGTAAAGTTTAAACCTGATCCTGAAATTTTTAAAAAATTAGAGTTTGAATTTGAAATAGTTGAAAAGAGATTAAGGGAAATTTCCTTTTTAGTAAGGGGACTAAGACTTACGATCATTGACGAAAAGACAGGAAAAACTAAGGAGTTTTATTCAGAGGGGGGGCTAAAGGATTTTGTTAATTTCCTCGATGAGGAAAGAGAACCAGTCCATGAACCCTTTTGGATGGAAGCTAAAAAGGAAAACGTTGAGGTTGAAATTGCCCTCCAATATAACTCAGATTATCAGTACGAAAACATATTAAGTTTTGTGAATACAATAAATACTCATGAGGGGGGGACACATGTAACGGGGTTTAAGTCGGCTCTTACAAGAGTTATTGTTGATTACATCAAAAAGAATAATATGCTAAAGTCCAATGATATAGAGATTCAGGGGGAAGATACAAGAGAGGGACTTACAGCCTGTATTCATGTAAAGATTCCTTCACCTCAATTTGAGGGACAAACAAAAACAAAGCTTGGAAATTCAAATGTTAAGGGAATAGTTGAGTCTTTATTTTACGATAGGTTTTATAGATACCTTGAGGAGAACCCGCAAGTAGCAGAAGAAATAGTAAGAATAATTATAGCTACAGCAAGAGCTAGAGAAGCTGCAAAAAAGGCAAAGGAATTAACAAAGAGAAAATCTCTATTAGAATCAGTGTCCCTTCCCGGTAAACTTGCGGATTGTTCAACTAAGGATCCTTCAAAAGCTGAGCTTTTTGTAGTAGAGGGGGAGAGTGCAGGAGGTTCTGCAAAACAAGCAAGAGCAAGAGAGTTTCAAGCAATCTTACCATTAAGAGGAAAAATTTTAAATGTAGAAAAGGCTTCAATAGATAAGATCCTTAAAAATGATGAAATAAAGGCTATTTTTCAGGCCATTGGGGTGGGGCTCAACGAAGAGGACTTTAAGCCCGAAAAAATAAGATATCATAAAGTCATTATAATGACGGATGCGGATGTGGATGGAAGTCACATTAGGACGTTACTTTTAACTTTATTTTTTAGGTATATGAGGCCGTTAATAGAATTAGGTTATCTTTACATAGCACAGCCGCCGCTTTATAGAATACAAAAGAGCAAGAAGGTTTATTATGCCTATTCAGAAGAAGAAAAGGAGGAAATATTGAAAAAATTAGGGGGGGAGGATGGGGTTAATATTCAAAGGTATAAAGGTTTAGGTGAGATGAATCCAGATCAGTTATGGGAGACTACAATGGATCCTGAAAGGAGAATACTTAAAAGGGTTACCCTTGAAGACGCAGCAGAGGCTGATAAACTATTTTCTATATTAATGGGTGAAAAAACTGAACCCCGAAGAGAATTTATAATACAAAATGCAAAAAAGGTGCAAAACTTAGATATATAAAAATAAAAAAGGGGGGAAAACCCCCCCTTCCCTTGTGTGGTAGCTTATGCAGGAATTATTGACCAGATGTAAGAACTATTGGAATATTTCTCTTTGAACCAAAACCACCTATTGCATAACCTGAAGCTGCTTGTCCTGCTGCAGGTGTCCATTGCGCCGGGTTGTTTGGGTCAAGATCATATGAACCATATTGAATCATTCCAGCATTAGTAGCACTGTAAGCTGGATCGAAAACACCGTTTCTATCATTATCAACTCCACCTGGACCACTTGCGAAAGCATTAGTTGCAGCTCTAACTGGGTTATGAAAATCTATAGGTAGCAAAATAGGACCAGCACTGGTAGAGGGTTTAAGGCCAGATGGAGCTCCAGCTACAGAGGTATTATCACCAACTGGTGGAAGTCCCACAGCCTGTCTTACCTGATCAACCTGAACACCAAAATGTTGTGGATAATATCCTTCGGTAGATGTTGAAAAAGCTTCTACAGCAGTTTGTGCAGCTTTCATATTGCTCTGAACAGCAGCATCCTTTGCCTTTCCAACCATTGCAATGAAGTTAGGTATGGCTATAGCCGCAAGGATACCTATAATTACTACTACGATGAGTAGCTCTATTAGGGTAAACCCTCTCCTCATTTTATTTTAAACCTCCTTATTACTTATTTTTGGGATTTGAACCCTCATTCCAACCTGCTTCTATTTATTTCAAAATGCAAAATTCATTCCACACTTTTAATAACTGGTTTTCCCAAGAATTTTAGCCTTTTCTTTTTGAAATTTGCAAATTTCATTTGCATTTTGCAACTACTTTTTGGGCACCAAAGAGGCTATGGTGTCTCCCTTTATATAATAAACTCCGCCGTATGGATGCTCAGGTATACTCTTTAGATAATTCTTTTCTAAAAGTTCTCTTAAACTCTTTGGTTTATAACCCTCTCTTTTTATAAACTCTTTAAGGATTTTTGTTAGATCTCTCATATGTATCTTCATAATTGTTCTTTTAATATAGTCCTCAGCGATTCTTTTTTCAACATCACTTTTAGCTTCTTCGTACATATAAATCCAAAGTTTTAAAGCTGTTTCAAGATCTTTTAATTTTTTATAATAAGTAAAGGCGTAGAATCTAAAACATATATCAGGTGGATTATCTTTTAAGGTAGAAATTCTAAAAAAAGTGGCAGCTTTTTTGTAATCTTTGAAAAATACATAATTTAAAAAACCCATCCAAAAAGGATATTCCCATCTCTCTGGATTTTTATGCATTGCCTTTACTAAAAGACTTTCTGCCTTTACCCTATCTCCCACATCACTTGCAAGATTTACAGATCCAAAGGTATAGGCATGTAAGAACTTTTCATCAAGATCTGTAATTATATCAACAATTTGATACATATACAGAAATTTTCTATCAGTTTGAAGATGATGCCCATAGTACTGAATAAATTGTAACCAATAAAAATCAGAAAGTGTATTTTTATGATCTAAAGCCAGATATTTTAGAATCTCTCCCTTGGGAAGATATAGAATCTCTCTTGCCTTTTCCTTTATTTCCCTTAAATCCTCAATTCTATAAGACAGATTTACGATCAGAAGGATAAGAAGAAAAGAATAGACAAACTTTTTCATTTAAACTCTTTTTTTTCGAAAATCAGTATAGAAAGGTAAATTAAAAAAATTATGTAGATTAGACCATAGAGGCTTGAAAAAATAAAATACTCCTTTGCTGGTATTCCCTCGTATATTATTCTGTTTTTGATGTTAAAATGTTCAAAATTTGGTAGAATGTAATAAAAAGCATAACTTATAAATTTTAAAAGAGGATATTTTGTTATTTCTGCAAAAAGTTTTAAAGATTCTATAAGATGTCCGATAACATAGAAAAGAAAGCCTACAAATGCTGAAAAAAAGACACCTGTAAAAGTTGAAAAGAAAATTAAAAGACTTATTATAATAGAGATCTCATAGATAAATGGGTAAAGGGCTACAAACATAGTAAAATCAAAGTTTCGGTCATTTAGAAGTATCAGTAGTTGATGAAAGACTTCCATAAGAAAAACGTTAATTAAAACGACGGAGAATAGTCCAAAAAATTTACCTATTATGATTTCTCTTCTTTTAACCGGTGTTGTTATAACAAGGTATATTGTTCTTTTATCCATCTCACGGTGAAGTAGAGTAGCACCGGTAATTATTACAAGAAGAGTGTTAAAAAAAGTTATAGCAGAAAGACCAAAATCTCTTAATATCTTTGACTGCTCCCCCACCGAAAGAGGGTAAAGAAAAAAAGTAATAAATAACATCGTTAATCCAAAAATAACAATTATTAGAAATATTTTTTGTCTCGTTAATTCTTTAAAAGTATTTTTTGATACTACAAAAATCCTTCTCATTTTTTCTTTAAAGTTTCAACAAACCACTCCTCAAGAGTATAAACTAAGGGGCTTATCCTTATTATTTTAACTTTTTTTCCACTCTGAAAAATCTTTTTTAAAACATCCTCAATTTCACTCTCACTTACTTTTATAATATATTCATCTCTCCTTCTTTCAATGTTAAAATCTCCAAATTTTTCGTCAAAAGAATTTTTTAAAACTATTTCATAACTTTTAATCCTCTCCCTTAAAATCTCTTCAAGAGTACCTTCTTTTACTATGGTGCCATTAAAAATTAGAATTACTCTATCACAAAGCTCTTCAGCATCAGAAAGAATATGAGAGGAAAGAAATACGGTTTTTCCAGAAAGTTTCTGCTCATAAATTAAATCTTTTATCTCTTTTCTACCTATAGGATCAAGACCAGTTAAAGGTTCATCTAAAATTAAAAGCTCAGGATCTCTTATTAAAACATTTGCTATACCAATTCTCTGGAGCATACCTCTTGAATAGGTCCTTATGCTCTTTTTTCCGTGCTCCTTTAGCCCGACTTTCTCAAGTAAATACTCAATCTTTTCTTTTAATTTTCTTTTCTCTATACCATACAGCTCTCCTGTAAATTCCAGAAATTCGTACCCAGAGAGATGATCGTAAAAATAGGGCTGCTCCGGTAAAAAGCCCGTTTTTCTACTAACGTCTTCCACACCTGGATTTAATCCAAATATCTTTACGTTTCCTTCGTCAAAATTTAGTAGATTAGTTAAAATTTTAATGGTTGTAGTCTTACCAGCACCATTTGGACCTAAAAAACCCACTATTTCGCCCTTTTTAACTTTAAAAGATATTGAATTTAAAATTTTTTTTCTTTTGAAACCTATAGTAAAGTACTTTGTTAAATTCTCAACATATATAACATTTTCCATTTTAAGGTAAGGTTAAATCTAGTGGTTTTTTTGCTCCAAAAGCGCAAATTGAGTACTTAGAGGCTGCCTCTCCTTCTGAGGTAATTGAACCATCCTCTTTATAGCCTGTATAGTAAACACATCCACTTGGAGGAACAGCCGGAGGACCTGAAGTTAAATTGTCAATGGCTTTTTCGTCAGCTTTAAATGGGTTTTTAAAACCTAGATGAGGCAAAAGTAGGGCATTTTGAGAAAAAGGAGGGGCTCTTCTTCCATCTGCAATTGATTTATCCCCTTCGGGGTCATCTGCCATTTCAGGGTTCACATCCTTTATTTTTGTATCAATTCCACCTGGATAATAACCTCCGGAAATTGTGACATAAATCTCAACTACCGTATGAAGAGTATGCATATTCATCTTCAAAGAGGCCTCTCTTGCATTGGCAACCGCCCTGATATAGTTAAAAACTCCAATTACAGAAAGTATACTAATTATTGTGACTACAATTAAAAGTTCAATCAATGTAAAGGCACGTTTCATTAATTAATTTTAAAACAAACTAATCTTAAAGAGAAATGAATTCAATCATAAATATTTGCAGAAACTCTAACAGAATAGAAGGGAGAAGGAGGATAGTGCTCATAATAAAAGTAGTTTCCCTTAAGAGGATTACTATAAGAAAAAGAAATAAATAGAGAAGAGTAGAATTTCCCCTTAATGGAAACTTTAAGAAAACTGTTTTTGTCGTAATAGTCAAAGTTTGCGATCAAATAAAGAAAATAGCTTTTTTCTACATTTTTTAAAATAAAAAACTTAAAGGCAACGGAATAAATCTCCTTGTAGAAATTTTTACCTTTTATTATTTTAAACTTTGCAAAAAGATTAAAAAAATTAAAAAAATTTACTGAATCACAGGTAAAAATTGAAAAAAAGTTTCCTGAAAGTAGTTTAGGAGCCCTAAAGGGGTAATTTAAATAAAAGAGATTTTTACAATTAAAATATTCGAATGATACTTCAATATCGTTTTTTTCATATTTAAGACTAAAGTTAAGCCTTAAACCTTCTCTTTTTATGTCTTCATTGTAATCAAAATAATCTGTTAAAGAGTCAAAATAAATAGGAAAGAGAAGTTTTTCCTTAAAGTAAGAAAATTTAAAAGGTTTAAATTTTAAACCACTTTCAAAGATATATCTTTTTTTCTCTCTTTCAGCACCTATCTCAAATACGGTAAAATTTGAAAAAAAAGATGTTTCAATTTTTAAATTACGGAGAGACCTTTTATTATTTGCAAGATAAAATCTATAATTTTTAAGAGTAATTGAATAAAGAAAATTATTTATACTATTGCTAAAACCTATCCCATATTTTGTTTTTCTTTTTTTTCCATTTTCTTGAGAATAAAAAATAGAGAATAAAAGGGGCCTAAGGGAAAATTCGAATTTTTCTATTTTTACAAATTTATTAAAGGGATTGGCATCAAAGAGTGAGCACTCGAAATTAACTGGAAAAGGCTCTAAGCTGAGAAAAAAGTAATAATTATGTTTTGCAAAATTATAACTAAGTTTATTTTTATGAACAGAAATAAAAATTAGGGTCTTTAATTTATCCCGAAAAAGAGGAAAAAAAGAGGATATGTTATTCTGTTCAGTATTAAAAGCACTTCTAAAAAGCGTAAATCTTGTAATTACTCTCTGAGAGTCTCTCTCAATAAATTTTTGATATAAATTCTTATATAAGTAGTTAGGAGAAAAATCATTAATTGAATCAGTATAAAAAAAGGGAACAAAAAGGGGATTCAAAACAAATAAGGGATTACCGGTAAAAAAATCAGCTTCTTGAGTTTCTAAAAAAAATAAGAAAATAAATAAGGACAAAAACATTACTATACAGCATTAAGTTAACATAAGATACATTATCTTTACTTAAGCAGACTTTTTAACCAATAAAACAGCATCCTCCCCATCCACTTCCCTTACCCTCACATCTATAATTTCATCCCTAGAAGTCGGAATCTTCCTTCCCACATAATCAGGATGTATTGGCAATTCCCTGTGCCCCCTGTCTACTATCACCAATAACTCAACCTTCTTGGGTCTACCATAATCAAGCAAAACATCTATAGCGCACCTTATCGTCCTACCAGTATATATTACATCATCCACCAACAATATCTTCTCATCATCAACAGAAAAAGGTATATTAGTCTCCTTAACCTCTGGCTGCTCATAAAGCTTCATTAAATCATCCCTGTAAAAAGTTATATCAACTGTTCCCATCTCAATTAACCTTTTTGTCCTTGATTCAAGATTCTCCTTTATTCGCTGAGCTAAATAAACCCCCCTTGTATGAATCCCTACTAACTTTATATCTCCATCTGGATGCCTTTCAAGCACTTCCGAACAGAGCCTCTCTATTATCATAGAAAATTCCCTTGAATCAATCAACTTTTTTTGAATCATCCAAAATTTCCTCCTTTAACTTAATTCCTAACTCCTCAAGCTGCTCACGATAAACTCGTGAAGGACAATTCTCAAGAAGACCTACACCCTGAGCTGTCTTTGGAAAAGCTATTACATCCCTTATACTTTTCTCAAAGGTCAAAATCATAATTATCCTATCAAACCCTAAGGCGATACCTCCATGTGGCGGTGCACCATAAGAAAGAGCTCTTAATAAAAAACCAAATCTATCCTCTATTTCCTCATCAGAATAACCGAGAAATTTTAGAATTTCCCTCTGTAACTCAGGATCACTAATCCTTATACTACCTGAACCTATTTCAAAACCGTTCAAAATAAGATCATAAGACCTTGCCTTTGCATTCAATGGATCCCTATACCAAAAGTTATCTTTAGGCATAGTAAAAGGATGGTGAGCTGATACCAAGCTTCCTTGTTCATCTTTTTCAAAAAGAGGAAAATCTGTAACCCAAAGAAACTTAAATTCTCTTTTTTCAGACTCGCTTTTTTTTATCTCCTCTAAAACCCTTTCCCTTAACTTTCCACATAAACTTTTTACTATTTCATCCTCTCCTCCAACAATAAACCTTATCCCCTCCCCCTTAAAATTCTCTTTACTTAAATATTTTTTTAAAGGCCCCCTTATTTCACCACCCTCTAAAATACCCCACATTAAAATTAAATTTCCCTCTCTTCTAATTTCTTCCGTTAAATTATCTATAAACTTTCTCGAAAATTTATATGGAAAAAATATACTTTTAACAATTTTATAATTTTTGAAAATTTCTAACTGTCCAAGAACATCTTTATAATCCTCAAACCTATAATCAAACCTCAAATCAGGCTTATCTGTTCCATATAGATTTAAAACATCCTCATAAGTCATTCTATCAAAGGGTAATTTTAATTCAATTTTAAAAACTGTTTTAAAAACTTCGTAGAAAATTTTTTCTACACAGTTAAATATGTCTTCTTCAGTAACAAAGGTCATTTCTATATCTAATTGAGTAAATTCAGGTTGTCTATCCTTTCTAAAATCTTCGTCTCTGAAACATCTTGCAAATTGAAAGTATCTATCAAATTGAGCTACCATTAAAATTTGCTTATACATTTGAGGTGATTGGGTTAGGGCGTAAAATTTACCTTTGTGAATTCTCGAAGGAACAAGAAAATCCCTAGCTCCTTCAGGCGTACTCTTTGAAAGATAGGGAGTTTCCACTTCAATAAAACCCATTTCAATTAACGTCTTTGTAATTACATACTTAATATTGCTCCTAAGTTTAAAAATTTCTTTCTTTTTTTTACTTCTTAAATCAAGAAATCTAAAAAAAAGTCTTGTTTCCTCAAAAATCTCCTTTTCATCATCTGGTAGAAAAGGAAGAGTCTTTGACTTTGAAAAAACCTCAATTTCTTTTGCCAAAACTTCAATTTCACCTGTTTTCATTGAGGGATTTTTATCCTTATCAGGTCTTTCTCTAACTAAACCAATTACTTTTAGTGTAGAATATAGAGGTAAATTTTTTATTTTATTAATTAATTCTTCGCTTTCTGTCACAATCTGTACTTCTCCCTCTCTATCCTCAAGAACAAAAAACAAAATTTTCCCTATGTCTCTTTTTCTTTTAAGCCATCCACATAGACTAACCTCTTTCCCCTCGTAATTAATATCCAAATCACCACAAAAACAACTTCTAAGCTTGGTTTTCATTTTTTCTCCATACCATATAAATATCTGATTTAAAAACTTTATAAAACTTAATTTCGAAGCCTTCTAAAAACTTATTTAGCTCTAAATCTCTCAGTGGTGAAAGTCCATCTCCTGCAATTTTACCAGAACAGGAAATATGAATTTCATCGAAAAGGTTTTCTTTTAAAAAGGAAGATAAAATAGTGCTACCACCTTCAACTAGTAGAGAAATTATGTTCATCTCATAAAGTTTTTTCACAAAATTGGCTAAATCAACTCTATTTTTACCCTTTATTTTAATTACAAAATCTGACTCTTTCCCTTTATAATCTTCTGAGACAACGAGGAATCCCTTTTCTATTTTAAAAAAATCACTTTCAAAATGTTCAAATTTATCCTTTCCCCATATAATGAATCTAAAGGGAGTCCTGAAGGAAAAAACGCTTCGTGGTGTTAATTTTGGGTTATCCTTTAAAAAGGTCCCCTTCCCTATGAGGATTGCATCATAATTACCTCTTAAATAGTGAACAAATTCTCTTTCTTCTTCACTTGATATCCATTTTGAAACTCCACCTTTTAAAGCAATTTTCCCATCCATTGTCATAGCGTACTTTAAAGTTATATACGGTCTTTTTTTTATTTTATAGGTTAAATAGAACCTGTTTATCTCTTCACACTTTTCTTTAAGTACCCCTACCTTAATTTTTACATTATTTTTTTTTAAATACCCGATACCTTTCCCATTTACTCTTTCATCAGGATCAACACAACCTATAACGACCTCTTTAATTTTTTTTTCAACAATGTAAGGAGCACAGGGAGGTGTTCTTCCATAATGAACGCATGGTTCAAGATTTACATATAGAGTTGCACCTTCAACTCCGGGGGGCATGTTATCAAGAGCCATTCTCTCAGCATGCTTAGTTCCTGGTCCCATGTGATAACCTATAGATAAAATCCTTTTATCTTTCACAACTACAGCACCTACCATAGGATTGGGTGATACTCTCCCCTCTCCTAGCTTAGCTAACTCTAAAGCTTTAGCCATGTAATATTCATCCTCACTTAAAATTAATTTATCTAATTTTTCAAAATCAAAAATATTCAAATCTTTATAACTTAAAACCTAATTGTAAGTGGAACCCAAACAGCTATGGGATTTCCAAACTGATCTTTAGCAGGTTCGAAAATATAACCTTTTGCAGCTTCTACTGCAGAATTGTCAAGAAAATCATAACCACTACTTTTTAAAATTTTCACATCTTTCACCTTTCCATTTTCATCTACTAAAACTCTCAAAAAAACACTACCCCTTGCTCCTAATTTTTTCGCTATCTCTGGATAAGTTGGTTTTACCTCATATTTTACTACAGGTAAAACAGTAGGAATAGCTTGTTGAGGAGGTGGAGTTTCAATAGGCTTTTCTATCTCTTGAGGTGGGGACACAGGTTTTCCCTCAACTGGTTTTTCAGAAATAGGCGGTTCCTCTTTTTTTATAGCCTCTTCAACAATTCTTGCCTGTAATATTTCCTCAGCAGTCACTTCGGGTCTAGGTACTACCTGAGGTTTTGGTTCCTGAGGTTTCTCGGGTGTTGTAGTAGCTACTACTTTCTCAGTTCTTTCTGGTATTTGCTCTTTGGGGACAACTTCTTCTTTTATTTCAACTTCCACTTTTTCTTTTACAATCTCAAAACTTACCCTTTCAACCCTTTCTTGAGAAGGAATCCAAACTAAATCAAGATTAGAGACAACTAGTTCAGGAGTAAAGTTATCTATATTTTTAACTCTATTAGAGAAAGCAAAAATTTCTTGAGGTACTACTAAAGGTGTAATTGGTAAATCATCTAATAATATTTTCTGAACAATATTTAACATTTTTTTAGCATTTTTTCTGTTTAAGGTTCTCATTGATAAATTTAAAAGGGAGTCAACTTTTTTATTACTGTAACCCATGAAATTAAAAATTCCATCTGTGCTAAAGAGAGGACTTATATCGGCTTTTTCATCTAGAGGATAGGAAAGTAAAAAGATATCAAAGTCAAGTTTCATTAATCTAGATATGAACGTAAAAGGATCAAGGGGTAAAGGATTGACTTTTATAACTTCGGTTTTTTCGAGGTCGATTTTTATTTTTTCTGCTATTTTTTCGTATACTCTTTGAGTATTGTCATAAATTATACTTAACTCAAGAGGTTTTCTTCGTGTGAATCCTATTTGATTCAAAGTAGAGACTAATTCATCTATACTAGCTCCTTTTAATTCTATCAAGTTACTGTCATAAGCCCAAATTGATGGTGGTATTATTGATCTAGCTTTTGTGCCGTATCCTTTAAAAACATCGTTAATTACATCGTCAACGTTTATAAAACCTGAAATTTTAGATCTTAAGTCAATATTATCAAAGGGTTTTCTCTTTAAATTCCATCCGACAAAGATTACTCTATTTGACTCATAGTTTTTTACTTTACCATTTCCATAATCTCTTAATCCGTCTAATATTACTTCTGGTATAAGTGAAAAGCCAACATCGACAATATCCATTTTTAAAGCTTCTGCTACCTCAAAGGGTGAAGGATAAATCTTAAAGACTATCCTATCTAAGTAACCAGTTTTTTCGAAGAACTCATCGAATTTTTCGAGTATTAGAAAATCACCTCTTTTATATTCGGCGACCCTATAAGGACCATTTCCAATAGGTTTAAATAAGAATTCAGAATTTCTTATATTATCTACATCCTTGAGTATGTGTTCTGGTAATGGATATATTTCGCAATCAATAAGCTGAGAGGAGTAAGTATTTGTAAACTCTATTTTTAAAATATAATCGGACAATTTTTCAACATTTTTAACAAATTTAAAGTTTGCTCTCAAAAGGGAAGTTGAACCTGGTGAAGTTATAACTTTATATGAAAATACGAAATCTCCTGCAGTAACTGGCTTACCATCATGCCATTTGGCATCTTTTCTTAAATAGAAGGTTATAGTCTTTAAGTCCTCAGAAAACTCCCATTCACTAGCAATCCCCGGATAGACTTTATTTTTTTCTACTCTTATTAACGGACAAAAAATTAAATCAAATATAGAATTATCTTGTCTTGGAGATGGGAAAATTGGGACTAAAGACTCAAAATCTTGCACAATTCCTATAGCTAAAATTCCTCCCTTTTCAGGATTTTTTGGAACTTCCCTTCCTACTCTAACACAGAAATTCATGTAAAAGATTAAAAATGCCAAGAAGGTCAACTTTAACATATCTAACCTCCTTTTTATTATTTTAAAGTAAAAAAATTGTAATTTGTAAAATTTAAGGGATCTAAAGGGAAACCCTTATTCCAAATCTCAAAGTGTAGATGTGGCCCTGTACTTTTTCCTGTACTTCCAACTTTACCTATAATCTCTCCTTTTTTTACCCATTCTCCCTTTCTAACTACTATTTCTTTTAAATGGCCGTAAAATGTTTTCATACCGTTTTTATGATCAATCCAGAGATAAAGCCCAAAATCTTTATCAATACCTTTTTCTATAACGATACCTTCAAGTGGAGATTTAACCGGTGTACCAAGAGGAGCTACTATATCAATCCCCGGATGAATGGGAGAAAATAAATTACTTATCAGTCCCTTGACCGGAGGTTCAAAATATAAAGTTAAATCTTTGAATTCTTCCTTTTTACTTAGATTATGCACAAGTGTATCTCTTATCTTTGAAACATCTTTTAAAACTTTTTCTGGTCTTAAGAGATTTTCTAACTGATTAGAAAAGGCAATAAACTTTTTAAGTTTTTCTTCAATTTCTGCTATTTTCTTCTCACGAATTTTTGCTTTTTGTAGTTCATACTCAAGTAACTTCATCTTAGTAAAATTACTAAACATCCAAATTGAAAAAAGTAGTGAAATAAACTGAAAAGAAATAATAAAAATTATAAATCCCTTCAAAATTTTTAACATTAAAGGAGATAAATAAATGTCTCTTACTTTTGATGATCCCTCGGGTATAAATTTTAAAAATAATCCCTTTCCTCTTTTTCTCAACTTAGCGGAGGTTCCTCAATTATTGCTTTAATAAGCTTATAAACCTCCTCCAAATCACTTTTTAAAATAAAAGAAGAAGGTGAATGAGAGTATCTGATTGGTATTGTGATAGTAACTGTAGGAAGACCGCCTCTTGCAGTTTGTATAGAAAAAGCATCTGTTACTCCATAACTTCCAGCGTCTCTTTGAACTCTAATACCTCTTTTTTCAGCAAGATTTTCCAGGTAACTTATAAGTTTTAGAGGAAATATCGTTCTTGAATCCATTACTCTAATTCCAGCACCGCCTCCTAATCTAAAAGATCTTTCAGGTTCTGTATAAGTATCTCCAGTTGTTGACACATCTACTGTAAAAACGAAGTCTGTTTCAATGTATTCAGAGAAAACTCTTGCTCCTCTTAAACCTAACTCCTCTTGGACATTAAAAACAAAATATAGATCTCTTTCAAAATCTTCATTTTCCACTAATAGGTTTAATAAAAGGCTAACACCTGCTCTATTATCCAAATTTCTCGCAATTATTTTGTTGTCCTGAATGACAAAATTTGAATATATCACCGCCGGCTCTCCAATTGGGACAGTTTTAAGAGCCTCCTCCTTTGATTCACAGCCTATATCAATAATTATTTCTTCAAAGCTACCTACATCGTGCTTTTTCCAATTTTTTCCATTGAATATACCAATAACACCGTTCCTAAATATAACCCTATGCCCTGTGTAAAGATGAGGATAAACCCCTCCTATAGGTGAACATTTTAAAAATCCTCTTTTGTCAGCATCTATACAAACAATACCTATCTCATCGATATGAGCTGAAAAAGTTATAGTGGGTTTTTTTCCTTTATTATAGACAACCAAGTTCCCGAATCTATCTTCTTTTATATCAAACTTTTTCTCTTTTAATAGTTCCTTAATTTTTGCTTTTACGCTTTCCTCAAAACCAGAGGGCCCAAAAACCTCACACAATTCCCTTAAAACTTTCTCCATACATCTCCTCCATAGTTTTTAAAAGCAATCTTTTAGTATTATAATAATCTTCCTCAAAAATCAAAGAAGCTTTTGAATGAATGTATCTACAAGGAATAGCCATAACAAGAGTTTTTACTCCTTTATTTGATAAAGAAACAGGTCCACCATCTGTTGAACCAGTAAAGGGAATTTTCCATTGAAATTTAATGTTATTTTTTTTAGCAGCTTTTTCAACGTAATTTAGCAAGACTTCATTTACAATTAAAGATCTGTCCATTTTTGTGATTACAGGACCATGTCCTAATTTAGGATAATATTCCTCTTCAGGATGATAAGGTTCAAAAGCAAAAGTACCCTCAATAACAAAAACAAGGTCAAAATTTTTTCTAAAAGATGAGACTCTTGCACCCAGTAAACCTGTCTCTTCCTGGACTGTAAAGACAAAATTAGTATTAAATGGTAGATCCTCATCAATTATTAAAGAAAGAACTAGTGCTGTTCCTGCTCTATCATCAAATGACTTTCCCTTATAAACTCCTTTACCAATTTCTTCAAATTTTGTCATAAAGACACCCTCTTCACCTAATTCAACTTTGTTTTTTGCCTCTTCAGCTGTGTAGGTCCCTATATCTATTAAAAGATTTTTAAAGCTGTATTCAGTCTGCTTTTTTCTATGAGGAGGAAGGCTTATAATAACACCTTTAACACCATTTAAAAAAATCACCTCTGTGCCAGGTAAAATCTCCGCATCTATACCACCAATTGGTCTAAACTTAATATAACCATCAGAAGTATACCCAGTAACTATAAAGCCTACCTCATCAATGTGAGCCATCACGCTTACGTTTAAATTTATTTCTACTTTTCCTTTTTTAAATACATAAATATTCCCAAAAAAGTCTTCTTCGTAGGGTATTTCTTTTTCATTTAATTTTGACTTGATATAGTTTTTTACCTCATCCTCTCTACCAGAGGGTCCCTTTAGTTCGGATAACTCTTTTAAATACTCTATCATTTTAAACCCATCAAGTTTTTCAAAGAGTCTATTTTAGTCCTTACAAAGTCGGGTAAATTTTTAAATCTTTCAGCGAGCTTCCAGATGTTTCTGAAGTTAAGTGTATCTTTCTTTAAATAATAAAGGGTAAGAAGATCTATAATTAAAAAGGGATCAACATATCCCATACTTAAAGCCCTATTAAGGTTTTCTTCTGCTTTATTCAACTGTCCCAATCCAAGATAACTTTCACCCATAACTCTAAAGACCTCTGGAACTTGAGCTTCTTTTAACGTTTCTTGAGCTTTAAGTAGAGCCTTTTCAAACATACCTGCACGGTTATAAAGATCTGCTAATGTTAATTTCACAGCTAACCATGCTCTCCTTTCATCTGGCTCATCCCCTCTTACATCTCCTTCAAAAAGTTCTGAAAATTCAAACTCCCTTATTGCTTTTTCTAAATTACCAACAGACTGATAATAAAGACCAAGAACTATCGCTAAAGATCTATATTGTGCAAGCAACCTATCATGTGTTAAATCCTTAAAGACACTTTCATCTTTTTTACCGTCCTTTATTATTCCTCTGTATTTAAATTTTTTATGTAAGTATTCTTCGGTCTTTTTTACATCCATCCCAGTGCCAAATGGAGAGTTTATACTTTGCTTAAAAGGCGTGAGCCTATATACCATACCTTCAAGTAAAAGATAATCTGTAAAGTCTTTATAAGCCCTTCTTTCACAAGTCATTGAAAAAAATAGGGGTGGATTAGGATTTTTGTTTTTACCCTTTTCTATAACTTCTTTCATAAACTCCTCACCACTTAAGAGAAATATTTCAGGTATTGAAACCCCAGTCGGTAAAGTTTTTGTCTTTGTGTTTTCGTTAAACTCATAACCAAATACACCAGCGATTATGTCTCTTATCATAATATCTCTTACTAGCATTATTCCCCTATCTGTTCTAAAGGGAACAAGTTTTCTTATCTCATCTTCTGAAAAGTGAATTGGAACTCCCCATCTTTTAAGCTGTATGTTGTACCAATCTGTATTTAAAAGAGAAAGGTTAGCAACAATAACATTTTTTTTGTATCCGAATATGTTTTGTAACGCCCAAAGAGGGAAAGTATCATTATCTCCGTTTGTGAAAACTATTCCACCATCATCAACACATGAAAGAAGATTATAAGAATAATCCTCCGCAATGTAATTCAAACTTCTATCAACTTTATGATAAAATGTAGTAATTTGCCATATTGGAATTAAAAGTGAAATAGACATAAAAATATATTTAAAGTAAGGTAGAAATTTTTCTTTTAGATTCTCAAAAGTTAACCTAATAACTTCAAAAAGTCCAAAACCAGCGTATAGTCCAAAGAAAAAGTAGCCTGGGATGAAAAAGTAGTCTCTATCTCTTACCTCAGTTGGAATTGAACTTAAAAGTTGAAGGAAATTTGGACTATTTAGATCAAAAATAGCTAAGACTTCCCTGATTCTTGGAGAAAAGAGAAATTTTGGAAATTGATTAATATACTCAAGGAAGGTTATAAGTGTAGAGGGATAATTTAAATTGAGCTGAACTATAAGTCCAAATGTGCCCATTAAAAAGGCACCTCCAAATAATATGAAACTTTTGATATCTGAGTATATATGAGCAATTATACCTAAAATTCCTAAGATTAAAATAAGAGGTATAAATTGAAAAGAGAAGTAGTAAAGAAATCCCCAAATTTGATCTATAAAAGCCCAAAATTGGTTATAGACAGGTACAGAAATAAACTCTCCTTCTCTTACATTACTAGTTCTTCTTGGGAAAATATTCATTGGTTCATACTGCTTCCTAGATAATACATCCCAAAAGGCTTGCCAAGTCTTAGGCTCTACTTGGTTTATAGGAATATCAAATCTTGACCTTATCAAAAGATAAGCCTCAGGCGTCACTCCAAGAAGAATCATAAGAAGCGTAAAACCTCTTGCATCCAAATAAAGTCTTGTATATAAGAAAAATAAAACAAATGTTAGAAAAGCTGAAGTAAAAATCAAAATTTTCCAAGCTTTAAAAACAGAAACAATGGAGGTAAAAGCTAAAATAAAGAAAGTTATGTCAAAAAAATTAAGGAGAAATTTTCTGTTATGTTTTTCCCATATACCTAAGTAAGTTAAAGTATAGCCTAAAATTAGAAAAACGATTAAAGCTCTGAAACTATAAGGTTCGTAAGTTGCCCTTAGTGCGCCTACAAAAAGAAAAAAGAAGCCTAACGTAGAAAAAAATTGTATATTAAAAATTTCTTCCTTTTTGATAAAAATTATAAATAAAATTAGGACAGGAACTATGATTAAGGATAAAAGATGAATACCTGAGCTTAAGGATAAAAGATAAAAGGAAGTAATTATATATCTTACTGACTCTCTATTATCCTTTTTCTCCCACCATTTATAAAGAAGGTAAACTGATAGAACTATAAAAAATGTTGAAGGCATGTAAGTTTCTGCTTCTATACTACTCCACCAGGTCGTAAAGGCAAAGGGTGCACATAAAGAGCCCATAAAAGCTGAGAAGTGAGTTAAAATATCTGGAATCTTTTTTGTAACTCTATTTAAAGTCTTATACAGAATCAAATAACCTAGAGCAGATGAAAAAGCACCTGAGAGAATTGAGATAAGTGTAATTTTTTGAACTACGTTTAAAAAGGGTAAAGGAATTAGGGCGAAAAATCTACCGATAATAACGTAGAGAGGGGTACCGGGTGGATGAGGTACACCTAAGATGTAGGAAGTTGCCAGAAACTCCCCGACATCCCAAAAAACGATTGTAGGAGCCGTTGTTTTAAGATAAATTGAAAAAGTAATTAAAAAAGATAGTGAGAAAAAAACTTTAGTTAAGTTTTTATTTCCCATAATGCTCTTCCATTTCACCTTCCTCTTCAATTTGAGCGTGTGCAGCAGCTATTCTCGCAATCGGGACTCTAAAGGGTGAACAAGAAACATAATCAAGACCTATTTTATGACAGAATTTAATTGATTCTGGGTCACCACCGTGCTCCCCACATATTCCAATTTTTAAGTTAGGATTTGATTTTCTCCCCTTTTGAACCGCAGTTTTCATTAAACTACCAACTCCCTCTTGGTCTAATGTTTTAAATGGATCATCCTTTAGAATTCCCTTTTCAATATAGTAATGCAAAAATTTTCCAATATCATCTCGTGAAAAACCATACACTGTTTGTGTTAAATCATTAGTTCCAAAAGAGAAGAAATCTGCAACCTTTGCTATTTCACCTGCTGTTACACATGCTCTAGGTAGCTCTATCATTGTCCCTACTTTATAATCAATTTTTACCCCCTCCCTTTCCATAACTTCCTTAGCTACTCTTTCAACTATTTCTCTCTGTAAAACCAATTCATCCTTTATTCCCACTAATGGTATCATGATTTCTGGAAATACTTTTATTCCCTCTTTTATAGCTTTTGCGGCAGCCTCAAAGATTGCTCTTGCCTGCATCTCTGTAATTTCAGGATAGGTGATACCAAGTCTACATCCTCTGTGACCAAGCATTGGGTTCATTTCTTTAAGAGCCTCCGTTATCTTTTTAATATCCTCTAAACTTTTCCCCGTCCTCTGGGCAAGTTTCCTCATGGATTCTTCATCTTTAGGTAAAAATTCATGAAGAGGAGGATCAAGAGTTCTAATTGTTACGGGATAACCGTCCATTTCCTTAAAGATTAGATAAAAATCTTCTCTCTGTAAGGGCAGAAGTTTCTCAAGAGCCCTTTTTCTTTCCTCTTCAGTTTCTGCAAGAATCATTTCCTGCATTATATATATCCTTTCTCCCTCAAAAAACATATGCTCGGTTCTACATAAACCAATTCCCTGAGCTCCAAATTCTCTTGCCTTTCTTGCATCTTGAGGTGTATCAGCATTTGCTCTAACCCCTAGTTTTCTTATTTTATCAGCATAACTTAAGAGCTCCATAAACTCTGGGAATATCTCTGGTTGAATCAGATCAGCTTTCCCAACGTATACCTTACCAGTGTTTCCATCAATACTTATAAAATCACCCTCATTTAACACTATTCCACCGACTTCCATAACTTTTCTTTGTTCATCTATGTGAAGAGCCTCACAACCAACAACGCAGGGTTTGCCCATACCTCTTGCAACAACAGCAGCATGTGAAGTCATACCACCTCTTGCTGTTAAGATACCCTTCGCTCTTGCCATGCCGTGGATATCATCAGGAGAGGTTTCAAGTCTTACAAGTATTACAGGTTCACCCATTTCGGCTCTTTGAAGGGCTTCATCAGCTGTAAAGTAAATTTTTCCTACTGCTGCACCTGGAGAAGCTGGAAGACCAACTGCTATAGGTGTATTCTTTTTCTCAAATTCACTTGAAATTTGTGGATGCAAAAGCTTTTCTATATCTTCACAAGAAACTCTTTTAAGTGCAGTTTTTTCATCGATTATACCCTCTTTTACCATACTTACGGCTATTTTGACAGCAGCCTTTGGGGTTCTCTTTGCAACTCTTGTTTGCAAAAAGTAAACCTTTCCCTTTTCTACGGTAAACTCTATATCTTGAACGTCCCTATAATGTTTTTCGAGTTTTTCAAAAGTACTTACAAGCTGGTCATAAATCTCAGGGTTTCTTTCTTTTACTTCTAATAAGGGTAAGGGAGTTCTTATTCCTGCTACAACATCTTCACCTTGTGCATTAAAAAGAAACTCACCGAATACTTCTTTCTCTCCTGTTGAGGGATTCCTAGTAAAAGCAACACCTGTGCCTGAATCTTCTCCCATGTTACCAAAAACCATAGCTTGAACGTTACAGGCTGTTCCCCAACTATCTGGAATTTTATAAATTCTTCTATACTCCACTGCTCTTTTGTTATTCCAGGACTCGAAAACTGCTATGATTGCTTTCCATAATTGCTCTTTTGGATCTTGAGGAAATTCAATATTTTTCTCTTTTCTAACAATATCCTTAAATTTCTCTACGATTTCTTTTAAATCATTTTCATCCAATTCATGGTCATATTTTACTCCTTTTTCTTTTTTCTTTTGTTCAAGTACTTCCTCAAACTTTCTTCTCTCAACTCCTAGTACAATATCCGAAAACATCATTATAAATCTTCTATAGGAATCATAGGAAAATCTCATGTTACCAGTTAAATTTCCAAGACCTATAACTGTTTCATCATTTAGTCCGAGATTTAAAACTGTATCCATCATTCCGGGCATAGAGGCTCTAGCTCCTGATCTTACGGACAAAAGGAGGGGATTTTTTGGATCTCCAAACTTTTTACCTGTTCTTTTTTCAAGTAATTCAAGAGCTTTTTCGACTTCTTCTTTTAGCCCTTTAGGTAAAGTTTTCTTTTTAAAATAATAAACACAAGCTTCTGTTGAAATAGTAAAACCTGGTGGAACATTTATACCTATTCTTGTCATCTCATGAAGATTAGCCCCCTTTCCTCCCAAAAGATCCTTCATATACGCATTTCCCTCAGCTTCATTCTCCCCAAAAGAATATACGTACTTCTTCATCTTTGTTGATTATTTTTCTAGACTCTATGGGGAATAGAACCCGGATGAGTATATTTTTAACTTTTAAACGTTAATTTTAAAATGAAGTACTTAATAAATTCAAACTATTCTATAAATGAAGAGTACACTTTAGCTTTTTGAAATTAAAACACAGTCTTAAGACTAAAAATAAGTATTTTTATCCCTTAACTACTCCAATGGGTATTAATCTAGCAACTTTTTTTGATATTTGTGCTCTATGAACTACGTCTACTATTAAATCGAGATCTTTATATGCATCTGGTATTTCCTCTTCCATTGTATCTCTCGAAGCAACTCTTATTTTTACTCCAATCTTTAAGAGTTCTCCTTGAATATCTCTTCCTTTGGCGGCCTTTATAGCTGCTGCCCTCGAAAGAACTCTTCCTGCGCCATGGCAAGTAGAGCCGAAGGACTTTTCCATAGCCTTCTGTGTGCCAACAAGTATATATGAACCTGTTCCCATGCTTCCGGGGATCAAAACAGGTTGTCCTATATCTTTATAAACTTCTGGAATTTCGGGATGACCAGGAGGAAATGCTCTTGTAGCTCCCTTTCTATGAACCCAGACCCACCTTTCTTTTCCTTCAATTTTATGTTTTTCTCTCTTTGCGATATTGTGAGCTACATCGTATATCATATCTATACCTAATTCACTTGAACTTTTCCCCAGAACTTTTTCAAAGCTTTCTCTTACCCAATGAGTGATCATTTGTCTGTTACACCACGCAAAATTTGCAGCAGCATTCATGGCTTTAATATAGTCTTGAGCTTCCTTTGAGGAAATAGGTGCACATGCGAGTTGGTTATCTGGAACTACTATATTGTATTTTCTCATCGCATTCATCATTATTCTGATAAAATCATCGGCAATCTGATGTCCAAATCCTCTTGAGCCGCAATGTATCATAATACAGACCTGCCCCAAAAATAAGTTCATCTTTTTTGCAGCTTCTTCGTCAAATATCTTATCGACCACCTGTATTTCAAGAAAATGATTGCCCGAGCCAAGTGTACCAAGTTGTGGCATTCCTCTTTCTCTTGCCTTCTTAGATACAGGATCTGTTCCGGCATTCTCCAGTGAACCATAGGACTCTGTTCTTTTTAAATCCTCTTCTGTACCGAATCCTTTTTTAACAGCCCATTTTGCTCCTTGAATCATCACATCTTCTAAATCTCTCTCACTTACTTTTATTTTACCTTTTGATCCAACTCCTGATGGTACATTGTAAAATAGAGCATCTAAAAGCTTATCAAGATACTTCTCTATTTCCTCTCTTTTTAGGTTTGTTCTTAACACTCTTACTCCACAGTTTATATCATATCCTACACCACCAGGCGAGATTAC
>JBCNVI010000001.1:130542-171192 GCA_039630235.1 Candidatus Hydrothermales bacterium
AATTCTTTTTCAAGTTCTTTATGAGTAGGGAAAATTTTAATGTTAATTTTGTTTATTGATTTTACAGGTTTAAGCTCGGTAGAGGTGCCAGTTAAAAAGACACCGTCTGCTTCAAATAGATCCCAGATCATAACCTTACTTTCTACAACTCTGTATCCTTTAGTTTTTAAAAATTCAATAAATCTTTTCCTTGTAACACCGGGCAAAATTCCGTTTAAGGAGGGTGTAAAGAAAACTCTGTCTTTAACATAGAAAATATTTGTAGAGGAACCCTCTTTTACTGCTCCGTCTTTATCAAAAAATAGTGCCTCATCAAAACCCTTTTCTTTAGCAAGGTTTTTTACTATCACATTTGCAAGTAAATTTGTAGTTTTCAAATGTGCCCATTTCCATCTTATTTCGGGAAACAAAATCAAATTAAATTGCTCTGGAACATATGGAATATCTTGACAAAAAATAAAGTAGTTTGGCTTGGGTTTCTCTTTTACGAAATGTTCTCTTTCGGCTGAACCTCCTGTTACTTGGATATAGACAATACACTCTCTTTTTCCATACTGATTAGCAAGCCTCAAACATATTTCTTTCCACTTGTCCCTTTTTAAGGGATTTTCTATTTTTAGTTCACTTAATCCTTTTTCCAATCTATCGATATGATCGTCGAAGCATATAAAAATTCCGTCACAAAATCTTATTACCTCATAGACTGATTCACCAAAGTTAAAGCCTCTATCTTTTAATAAGTTATAATAGATTTTAGATTTTACAAATTTACCATTGTAATAAATTAACTTATCACCCATAAGGGATTTACTGGTATTGATCCTTTTCCTAAATCAAAGGAATTTTTTAGTGCGCCATAGAGGAACTCTTTCGCTCTTTTTATTGCATCTATGACGCTATAGCCCAAGGCAAGATTTGCTGCAATACTTGCTGAAAAGCTACATCCGGCACCATGGAATTTTTTGTCTATTAACACCTTTTCGCTTTCTATCAGCAAAAACTCTTTTCCATCGTAAACAACATCTATAGCTTTGTCTCCAAAGTGTCCACCTTTTACTACAACGTAAGATGGTCCAAAATCCTTTATAATTTTAGCAGCCTTTTTTGCGTCTTCTATATTTTCAATTTTTATCCCGGAAAAATCCTCTGCTTCAAAGCGATTTGGAGTTACTACAAGAGCAAGAGGAAAAAGCTCTTCAATAAGTGATTTTTTTGCATCTTCTAAAAGTAATCTATCACCTGAACCTGCAAACACCACGGGATCTAAGACATAGTTTTTTAATTTAAAATGTTTTATTCTATCAGCAACTACTTTTATTATGGTTTCTGAATATAACATACCTGTTTTAAAAGCCTCTATTTCAAAGTCTTCACAAACCATGTCGATCTGATCTTTTACTATATCGGGATCTATCATTTGAATTGACCTTACTCCCTTTGTATTCTGAGAGGTAACAGCGGTAATAACTGAAAGGCCGTAGGTTTTGTGAACAGCAAAGGTTTTTAGATCAGCTTGGATTCCAGCGCCTCCTCCACTATCACTTCCAGCAATTGTTAAGACACAGGGAAGTTTATTCAAAGCTTATCTCTTTTTCTTCAGTTATTATTCCTTTGTATAAGAAAGAAATTTGTCTTAGGGAAGCATAGTAATCGAATTCGTTTACAGCTGAGATTGCGTCTTTGGGAATGACTATTTTATATCCATGTAGAGCGGCTGATCCAGCTGTGTGCAGAACGCATATGTTAGCTACAGTTCCTACTATTACGAGGTTTTTTATGTTGTTTATTCTTAGTAGGTGATCTAGTGGTGTACCAAAGAAAGCGTCGTATCTGAGTTTTCTAATTACAAAGTCGCCCCTTTGTGGTTTTATTTCATCGATAATATCAGATCCCCATGAGTCCTTGACAGCGTGTTTTCCCCAAATTGGAAATTCAATATCTTCTTCTTCGTGGTAATCCTGTGTGAAAAAAATTTTAACACCACTTTTTCTTGCCTTATTTATTAAATTTTTAATGACAGGTACAGTTTCTTTAGCATCTGGTACAAAAAGCGCGCCCTTTTCATCAACAAAATCGTTTTGCATATCAACTATAATTAAGGCACTTTCCTTAGAGTTTAAAATCACTCCCTTTTGGTAGGGAATCTCTGGAACTATAACACTTTTTGTGTTCATTTCAAAGGCAAACTGAAAAGGAATCGAACCCTGCACACTCTGTTGCTAAGGCTTTTTTTTAATAAAAATATCAAGAACCTTTTTTTAATAGACCTTCTATAGGTTTTAAAAACTGCTCAACTGTAATGTAGGGATTAACTTTAAGTGCCTTTTCTATAATTTTTTTTCTTTCTTCTTCACTTTTAGCTTTTAAATATTTTTCTCTTAATTTTTTTATTTTCCATTTTCTGTGCCTTTTTCGGTTTAGCTCTGTTTCTCTGAGCCTTCCTTTCATATTTTTATTATAATTAGAAAGTAGAGAAATTTCAAGTTTTAAAATTAAATTTTCTCTTTAAGAAATGGGGTACGATAAAGGTGTTTTTCACACTCATTTTTAGGTTCTTTTCCTTCTATGTAAACTTCGTTTCTCTTTTTGGGACAAAATTTTGTCGCAAGTTTACCAGTTTCTACACAGATAGTCTTATAAGTGATACCATCTGGTTTTGTAAAGTCTAGGGTATCTGGGAGATTATAGATTTCATTTGCTTTTTTCATAAAGCTTGCCCATATTGGTAACGCTAAAACTGCACCAGTTGCCTTATCAAATAGAGTCATAACTGTGTCAAATCCAACCCACACACCACATAGTACTTTTGGAGTAAAACCGATAAACCAACTATCGGTATAGTTGTCTGTGGTTCCTGTTTTACCTGCAGCTATTGCCCTAAAGCCATAATCCTTTGCATAAATAGCAGTTCCGTAATTAAAGGTTGACTTCATCATATCAATCAAAATATATACTTCTTTTTCATCAAAGACTTTTTCTTCTTTATATTCTGCTTTTTCGACTATAAATTCTTCTCCAAGTCTTATTTCTTTTATAAGATGCATTTTTTTTCTTTTTCCTAAATTAGCAATTGTTAAGTAGGCTTCGCACATTTCCCATAGAGAAAGGGAAGTTGAGCCAAGTGCGATAGAAAGAAAGGGTGGAATATTTTCTTTTATTCCTAACTTGTGGGCAAATTCTATAACAGATCCTGGACCGATTTTTTCAAGTATATGGACAGTGGCAAGATTTCTTGAGAGAGCGAGGCCGTCTCTTACTGTAATGAATCCCAAAAATTGGTCATCAAAATTTCTCGGTTTCCAGGGTTTACCTGATCCATCATTTTCTACAACGTAGGGTAAGTCTACTATAGGATCCCCAGGGAAAATTCCAGAGTGAATTGCTGCCAAATAAATAAAGGGTTTAAAAGATGAGCCGACTTGTCTTTTAGCCTGTGTAGCTCTATTAAATTGCGATCTTAGAAAATCTCTTCCACCGACAAGTGCCAAAACATCACCTGTTTCAACGTCTACAGCTATTAGAGCTGCCTCAAGTCTTAGAGAATCTGCTTTTTTGTACCTTTTTTTATGGTAAGCTCTTACCCTGTTATCAAAATTACTTAAGATTGAATCTATTACTTTTTCAGCTACTTCTTGAAGTCTTATGTCCATAGCTAGTTTTACATTGACACCTTCTTTATACAGGAAGTCTTCACCATATAGGGAATTTATGTATTTGCGAACCTCTTCGAAGTAGTATCTTCCAATTTGTCTCGATCTCTTATTTTCTTTACTCTTTTTTTCCGGTAAAGGTTCAGCTATCGAGTTCTGATAAGTTTTTTTGTCAATTACGCCGTTTTTATAGAGTACTTCTAAGACAAAGTCTCTTCTTTTTTTCGCAAGTTCGGGATTTTTAAAGGGTGAGTATAGGTTTGCGTTTTTAGGTATTGAGGCTAAAAGTGCAGCTTCGGCCCATGTAACGTCACTAGGTGACTTATTAAAGAGGTATTTGCAGGCGGCCTTTACTCCATAGATTCCGTCGCCAAAATAAATTTGGTTGAGATACTTTTCTAATATTTCATCTTTGGTGAAATTTCTTTCTAGTATCAGGGCTAAGATTATTTCTTTAATTTTTCTATCTATGGTTTTTTCGAAAGTTAAGAACATATTTCTGGCAAGTTGCTGTGTTATGGTTGAGGCGCCCTGTACATATTCCCCTTCCCTTATATTTACAAAGAAAGCCTTTATAAGTCTTATAGGGTCTATTCCGAAGTGACTATAAAATCTTTTATCTTCAAGAGTTATAAAGGCTCTTTGTATTTTAGGTGAAATTGAGTCAAGTTTAGTGGGCTCTCTTTTTTCGATAAAAAACTCATATACTACATTATTTTCCCTATCATAAACATGAGTGACTCTTGCTGGCTTATATAGATGTACAAGTTCTAAGGGTGGTAAATCGCGTGAAAAGTGGTAAAAAATTAATCCAAAAAACAAGAAAATTAAAATTATGGAAATTAAAACAATACTAATCCATTTCCTTAAAGACAAAGTCATAATAGTATCTCCCTCTTTTTATAGTCCATTTTTTCTCTTTTTTTACGTATTCACAAAGTACTCTCTCAATATCTTTTATACTTTCTACTTCTATGTCTTCAACTTTAACTATAAAATCTCCTTCTTTTAGACCTAGCCTTTCTGCATATCTTCCCCTTTTTACACTATTTATGACAACACCATTTTTTTCATCTTTGAGGGTTATTCCCATTACATGCAAGAAATTCTCAAGTTTTGATTCTGGAATTATATTTGTCACGTTCCTTTTAACATTTCTTTCATACATCAAAGGAACGCTCTCATCTTTTCTTAATAAATCAACTTTTCTTCTAAAATCAGAATAGCTTCTTATAATATCTTTCCCTATTTTTATTATGATATCACCTGGCCTTAAACCAGCTTTATCTGCTGGACCACCTTCAAGAATTGTAACGATAACAACACCTTTTTCTGTTGGTTTTACCTCAAGTCCTAAAAATCCCCTGGGATAATATGAATAAAGCTTCAAATAGTTTACGACAGTTTTTAAAAGGTTCGATGGAATTGCAAATCCAATCCCTTCAAATCCCCCTGATTTTGAAACAATAAATGTGTTCATACCGATAACTTCACCCTTTAAATTAAGAAGTGGTCCGCCAGAGTTACCAGGGTTTATAGAGGCGTCTGTTTGAATCATACCTCTATAAATCCTGTCACCTTCTCCTTTAAAAGTCCTATTTAAAGCACTTATTACTCCGACGGTAACAGTTGGTTCAACATCTTCCCATAAATATCCAAAGGGGTTTCCCATTGCTATTGCCCACTCTCCCCTTTCAAGTTTATCAGAATCGGCAAAAGTAAGATAAGGTAAATTCTTTCCATCTATTTTTAAAAGAGCAATATCAAGAGAATAATCCTTGCCTAAAACTTTTGCTATAAAGTTTCTTCCATCAGGTAAAAAAACCACTATACTATCAGAATTACTAATAACATGCTCATTTGTTAAAATATAACCGTCTTCTGAAATTATAAAGCCTGAACCTTGTGAAGATACCTTCTCTTTGAATTCTGGGAACTCAAAAAATTCAAGAAAATCTCTAAAAAAGGGATCATTAAAAATTGAGGGTGCAAGGGAAACGTATCTAGTAGTAAAACAAGTTATTGAAACAACAGCATTTCTACACTTTTTTACAGCATTTACTATTGTATTTTCTCTATCTAGGGCTATTTCTTTCTGAAAAAATAGTAAAGCTACAAAAATCATTTTTCGATCAGTGATTCCCAATCATCAAGGAAACGTTTTATGCCTATATCTGTTAAAGGATGTTTTAGCATTTTGTCTATAACATCTGGAGGAATTGTAACAATATGTGCACCGAGCCTGAATGCCTCAATAACATGGATTGGATGTCTAACACTAGCTACTAAAAGCTCTGCATCAAAACTGTTATAAGATAAAATTTCCGAGAGAATTCTAACAATTTCCATTCCCTCATTTGAGATATCATCGAGTCTTCCGATAAAGGGTGAGATAAATCTTGCTCCAGCTTTTAAAGATAAGATACCCTGGGAGGGGGAAAATATTAAAGTCATATTTACATCTATACCTTCTGAGCTAAGCTTTCTCGTGGCTTTGAGGCCCTCTTCTCCGAAGGGTATCTTTACAACAATGTTTTTATGAATTTTTGCAAGTTCTATGCCTTCTTTTACCATTTTTTCTTCATCTAAGGCTATAACCTCAGCTGAGACAGGTCCTTCAACAATTTCACAAATTTTTTCCAAAATTTCCTTACTTTTTTCAAAAATTTCTCTTTTATCTTTTGGTTTAAAATCAGGATAAATCCTCTTAATTTCTTTTGATAAGAGAGTGGGATTAGTTGTTGCTCCTTCTATAATACCAAGGGACTTAAACCTTTTAAGTTCATCCAGATTTGAGGTATCAGCAAATATCTTCATTTCTTATTTTTTCTTCTTTTAAGGGGATAGAACCTTTAGGTGAAAAAATTTTAATAAAAATTACTGTGAAAATTAAAGCATTTACAAATGTGGCAAAGCTATTTAAAATAAGCAGAGAAATTATTTTGTTTTTAAAGTTTAATAAGAGAAAGGGCAAAGTTAGCACTAAAAGCCAAAGGAGAAAGTTTATAAAAACGATATTCTCTTTTTGTATTGCAAAGAAAACTCTTGAGAAAAATCTTGAAAAAAGGTAGAAAAGAAGAGATACCGAGAGGAGTAAAAATTCGCTAGTATAAAACTTAAACTTATGTTTTGGGAAAAATAAATAAAGAATGGATTTTCCAATTGAGATAATAAAGAGAGTAAAAAATAGTAGGGAGATAAAAATGAGAATTGAGGAGAAAATTATTGTTTTAAAGAATTTTTTCTTTTTTCCCTCATAGTAGAAACTTGAAATGTGGGGGTAGACTGGTACAAAATAAGAATTAAATAAAAGTTTTACGGCTTGAAAGACAGAAATTCCGGCAGTAAAATTCCCTACTAAATCATCAGGGACATTTTTTAGTTTTAAAAGTAAAATAGGGTAACCAAAGTAACTTTGAATGATTGTATTTGAAAAGCCCATCGAGAGAATTCCTTCCTTCAAAAAGTTCAAGTTTATTTTAAAAGTTAAGCTTTTTTTAAGATAGATTAAATAAACAAGAAAGAAGAAAAAGTTAGAAAATTCTGACAAAATGTAAACTGTTACAAACAAATTAGTGCTACTTACTCTTTTAATAAAGTAAAAGAAACCAAAAAATAGAAAAATTAGACCCTTTAAGGTGTGTACGAAAGCAAAGGCATAAAAAAGTTTTTTTCCTATAAGAAAACCTAATCCAATTGAAGAGAAAACTGAAAAAAGATGTACTAAAAAGGCGCTGAATAGTATAAAGGAATTGTTATTAAAAAATTTCTCTAAAAGGAAATTTTTTAAAATTAGGAAAAATAAAAGGGACAAAAAGAACACAAAAAGAGTATATGTAAAAGATTCATCTATTAGATCTTTAATTTTTTCATTTTCGCCCTTACTTTTTAATTCGACAATTTTTCTTGAAAGATAGTCTCTAAAGCCTGATCCAAGTAAAAATGAGGTAAAATTATAAAAGGAATAGAAAACTCCAAGAATTCCTACTCCCTCAGAACCGATTACTTTGCCTGAAAAAGACAGAAATAGAAAATAAAAAAAAGACTGCACTATGTGCCCCACCGTAGTCCATAACGTTCCGATAACTAAACTATTAAATAAAATCTTTTTTACTATGGCTTCTATTCCCTAGGACTATATCCCATTGAAATACCAAAAAATATGTTAGAGCCTCTCAGGGGGTTTGAAATTATAAAATCAGTTAAATCAGGACTATCAAGAAAATAACCAGAGGTATATATTCCATCTATACCTAGATAAAGGGTGAATATTCCGGGTTCTTCACGAGTTAAATTAACATTAAATTCAATTCCTGCTTTTATTACTGGATAAATATAATTTCTATAAATTCTTTTAACTTCATCTATTTTTAACTCTTGAAAAGTTCCCCCGATACCAACTATTGGGTAAAGACCGAAAAATTTTGATCTTAAAAGGTTTGCTCCACCATCTATAATACCAGTTTGAAAGTAAAACTTATTTAAATTGTTAGGCGAAGAAAATCTATTTTGTTGAAAGATTAGTCTTATTAAACCTTTATCCTCCATAAAAAGACCGGCACCGAAGGAATATCCTTGAGAAAAATTTCTCAAAGTTTCACAACCTAAGAGTTTTAATTCACTATTTATACCTCTTAAATCAAGAAATTGGGAATTCGTGTTTAGATATATAGCTATACAGGAGTTTAAAAGTAAGGAAAATAAAATTATTAAAACTTTCATTATCTACCTCCTAGTACAAGAAGCAGTCCTCCAAGTAAGACTGCCCATATGCCTTCGGGAGGGAAAAATCCAGAGTATCCTACGATTACGTAGGGTCCCTGTAACCACCTTTCAAAAGAAAATTGGTAACCTGCAGAAAAATTAAGTCCAGGAGAAAAGTCACTTATTTTTACCCTTCCTATCTTTTTGGAGATTGGATAGGATATATTAAGACCGCCTCTTAAAAATGGATAAAGTACGGTGGTGAAGCTTACATCATGTAAGCCAAAAGCCTGTGAGTTAAATATTCCAAGTCCTATACCGACTAAGGGATAGATATAAGGTTTTACCTTTGGAAATGGTAAGATCCCAAAATTAAAAGAACCCTGAAAATAGGTAAATTTTGTTTCAACAGCTTTGTAAATATTGGGAGAACTGTATGGTTCTGCTTCTCCTTTCCACGTATATCCAACTTGAAAAGACGCAGAAATTATAGCGTTTTGATCCTTAGATATTGCATCAAAAGAAAGACCTATCATCGGATGATCAGGATAGGGAGCTTTTATACTTTTTAAATCATCCTTTAACATCTGTATATCTCCCTTATAAAGGGAAACTGAACAGGATAATAGATTTAAAAACAAAACTAATTTTAAACTTCTCATTTGGCTTATATTACTAAAAATCTTCAAATTCATTTTCCTTTTCTATTATAAAAAAATAGTAAAATTTTGTTCAAAATATTGCAGAATTTAATCAATAAGATTCAGTCAATTTTAATGACGATAATTTTTTCTTCAACAAAGTCTCTTAGAGCATATTTTGGTCCCTCTCTTCCAATACCTGAGCCCTTTACTCCTCCATAGGGCATATGATCTACCCTAAAGGAAGGTATATCATTTATTATCACACCACCAACCTCAATTTTTTTTGCAAGCGTTAAAGCTCTTTTAATATTATTTGTTAAAATTCCACATTGTAATCCATATTCAGAATTATTAACTTTAAAGATAAGTTCATCTTCTGTTTCAAACTCGTTACAGACAGCAAGTGGAGCAAAAGCCTCTTTAGCACAGACCTCACAGTCTTCTGGAGCATCAACAATTAAAAGAGGATATAAAAAGGAACCCTCTCTTTTTAATTCTGGAAGAACTTTTGCACCTCTTTCGATTGCTTTTTTTACCATCTCTTCTGCCTTTATTGCAGCATCCTCAGAAATCATAGGCCCTACATCAGTATCCTCTTTTAGTTGATCCCCAACTTTTAAATTTCTAAGTGCTCTCACATAGTCATCAATAAACTTTTCTTTAATTTTTTTCTCAACATAAATTCTTTGAATGGAAATGCAAACCTGTCCTGCAATTGAGTAGGCTCCCTTTAATATTCTATCTAACATTACTTCATATTCAAAATCTGAAAATACACATAAAGCAGAATTTGAACCCAGTTCAAAGGTTTTCTTCTTCAATCCTGCTATTTTAGCTATTCTTTCTCCAACTTCTTTTGAACCAGTAAAACTTATATGTCTTATTCTCGGATCTTTACAGAGCTGTTCGCCTACAGTTCCCCCTCCACCTGTTAAAAATGAAAACCCTTCGGGAGGAAAGCCTGCTTCCAAAACAATTTCCGTTATTATTTTTCCGGTCATAGGTGTAAAACTTGAAGGTTTAAAAACTACACTACAGCCTGCTGCAATAGCTGGAGCAATCTTGTGGAGTGCAAGATTAAGTGGGAAGTTAAATGGAGTTATAGCTAAAACTATGGGGTCAGGTTCCATAATTGTAAAGGCCATTCTTCCCTTTCCAAATTCAGAGGCATCCATTGGAACATATTCTCCGTAGATTCTTTTAGCTTCTTCAGCTGAAAACGTAACGGTTTCAATTGCTCTTTTTGTTTCAAACCTTGCCTCGTTAATTGTCTTTCCAGATTCAAGTGAAATTATTCTTGAAATTTCCTCAGATCTTTTTTCAATTAAATCTCTTACTTTTAATAGAATCTTATATCTTTCGTAAGAGGTGAGTTCTTTTACGATATCTCTTTTTCTTTCAATGTAAGAGATTGCTCTTTCAATTTGTTCATAGGTTGTTTCGGGAAATTTGTACAAAATTTCCTTAGTTCCCTTTTTATAAACAGGAAAAAAATTAATCCCCTCTTGCCACTTTCCTTCAAAAAAAATTTTTTCTTTCATATTTACCTCCCTCGGCAGATTAGTTTATAATTTTAGGAAATTCTATGGGAAATTTAAAAATAGTTACAGTAGAAAATAGTAAGGATCTTGAGCTTTTCATAAAAACACAGAGTGAGGTTTATAAGAGTTTGCCTCTTGTGGGATATGTAGAGCCTCTAAAAGACTTAGAGAAGAAGCATTTAGATCCAAGGGGTGATAATCCTCTTTTTAGGAAAATTGCTGTAAATTATTTTATTGCTCTAAAAAATGATAAGCCTGTGGGAAGAATAAGTGCATATAAGGCATTTCATAAAATTTTTGGGATAGATGAGAAAATTACGGGTTTTTTTGGACATTTTGATTCGATTCCCGATATGGACGTAGCATCTTCATTACTTGAAAGTGCAGAGGCTTTTCTTAAAGATTTAAATTGTAAAAAAATTATAGGACCTGCGAGTTTTGCGTATGATGGGGTGTATGGGGTTCAAATAAAAGGGTTTGAGTATTTTCCAATGATTATGACCCCATGGAATCCTGAGTATTACTCTGATCTTATTGAAGAGTGTGGATATAAAAAAATTATTGATTTTTTTGGATGGTTCATTCCTTTGTATGTAATACATCCAAGGCTATCAAAAATAATAAGCATAGAAGATAGACTTTATAAGGAAAATGGTATAAAAATTAGAAAGGCAAATTTGAAAAAATTTAGGGAAGAGCTAGAGAAAGTAAGGGAGATATATAATAGTGCGTGGAAAGACAATTTTGGAACCGTTCCTCTTGAAGAAGAGGACATTGAATATATAGCGGATAACTTGAAACCTTTAATTGTTAATGAGGGGGCGTTAATTTCAGAAAAGGGGGGTGAGCCTATTGGAGTTGCTATAGGTATTCCAAATTTTCTTGAGGCAATAAGGGATTTTGGAGGTAGTTTAAATTTAATAAATACTATTAAGCTGTTATGGCGTTTAAATAAACTTCCCTTTTCATCGGGAGTGCCAAGATTAAAATCTGCAAGACTTTTAATTCTTGGTGTAAAGAGGGAGTATCAAGAAGGTGTTGGAGTTTTAATGGCAGCAAAAATTTTACTTAGGGGCTATGAGCTAAGCTATAAATATGGTGAGGGTTCCTTAACCCTAGAAAACAATTATGAAATTAATAATTTAATAAAAAGACTGGGAGGGGTGCCCTATAAAGTCTACAGGTTATATTACAAAGAAATATCGTGATCTAATTTTTAACTTATAATATACTATGGAAAAGAGGGAGAAGACTATCTCATCTTTTGAGTGTAAAAGTTGTGCAACTTTAATAGGTATAGCGGAAAATAAAGAGCCAAATTTTTGTCCTCTTTGTAGAGGTAAAATGGTAAAAATCGAGCCAGAAATTAATTTTAGAAAAAAAGTTATTTGTCCTGATTGTAAAAATGAATTTTTAGTAGAAGAAAACTTTTCACCTTATAAATGTGCTTTTTGTAACTTTACTTTTCCAACTTCACCCCATCGTAGATTTGAAGAGAGACTTTAGTAAAGAATACTAAAAATTTGGACTTTTACATTAATAACTTAAATTGATTTAGATTCCTATCGTCCCTTCTCTACTCCAAGAAAAAGACTCCTACACTTGTCAAAAATCTGAGTTCCTTAAAAAATGCATTAGTTACAAACATTAAAGTCCTTGACATCCACCGCTATACCTTTTATTTAAAAAAACTTAGATACTTTCTGTTTTTCCGAGTACGCATATAGTTTTTTTCACCTTAATTTAGAATCTGGACTCTAAGGTTTCCCATTCACGAACATGGATATTACTATTTAAACAATTCTATCCTATCCTCTATGTGATAAATGGTCGAAAAGCATAAAGAAAAGAAATCGGTTATAATTAAAAATTTAGCTTACTTAGGAAAAAATTATAAGAAAGATAAGAAAGAATTAAAGGATGATCAGGAGTAAAGAGGCAAAAAGTGATAAAAGGGAGCATACGAGAAACGGCACTTTCATACCAAAAATTTCCCATAAAGTTCCGAAAAAAAGAGAGGAAATTAAAAGTCCTAAACCCTCTACAAAATAAAAAAGACCAAATCCAGTTCCCCTTTTTTCTTCTGGTAAAAAACTGGATATAAACGCTCTTTCAACACCTTCAGTTAAACCAAAATAAATTCCATAAAGCACGAAAAGAACTATGAAAGAAGAAAAAGAACTAGCATGGGCAAATCCTAAATAAGATACAGAGTAAATTAACCAACCTAATATTAGAACCTTCTTTTTTCCAAATTTATCAGCAAAATATCCTGCTGGCAGGGAGCTTAATGCCTTTATTAAATTTAAAATAGACCAAAAAAGTGGAATAGTAACTAAAAGCATACCCTCGCTTTTTGCCTTTAACAGTATAAAAGTATCAGAGGCATTTGCTAAAGTGAAAATGAAAAAAATAAAGAGAAAAAAATAAAACTTAAGGGGCAATTTAAAATAAAACGAAATTTTTATACTTTTAATTTTTCCAAAATTAACCTTTTCTTCTCTTACAAATATTAAAATCAAAAGGACAGAAATAAGCCCAGGAATAATCGAGAAATAAAAAATCTCTCTTATGGAAAAATATTGTAAAAGTAGAATTGTAAATAAGGGTCCTATAAAGGCTCCAAAATGATCCATAGCTCTTTGAAACGAAAAAGCTTTACTTGAGTCACTTTCAGGTACAGAAAGAGAAATGAGGGCATCTCTTGGGGCACCTCTTATTCCCTTTCCAAGTCTATCTAAAAACCTTAAAAAAATTACTTGATGCAAGTTAACAGAAAAACCAATTAACGGTCTTGTAACTGCAGCTAAAAGATATCCAGAAACTATAATTTTTTTTCTCTCTTTAACTACATCTGATAAATTCCCTGAGAGAAGTTTAAATAAACTTGATGTAAGTTCAGAAATTCCCTCAACTATACCAAGCCCTATAGGTCCCTTTTTTAAGTTCTCAACTATAAATAAGGGAAGAAGCGGATGAATAAGTTCAGAAGCAATATCGTTAAAAAAAGAGGTAAGACTAAGAAAAAAAACATTTTTATTAAGCCACCTTCTCATTTCTAAAAATTTTTGTAACTATTATAAAAGAGATGATCCCAGGAAGAGTAATTATTCCCCACATTAAAACAGGAACTTTAATGAAAAAATCAAGAATAGTTCCACCGTAAAAGGGAGCACTTGCCCAACCAAGCCCTTCTGCAAGTCCTAAAAAACCAAGATAAAGATTTTCCTTTCCCCTTTTAGCATAAATTGTTCCAAAAGTCGTAACAATCGGTAAACTCAACATTTCTCCTACCGTAAATATAAAAACACACAATGCAAAAATATAAAAATTTGAAGCGAAAGAAAAAGAAAAGTAACCTAAAATGTATAATAAAATACCTAAAATTAGAGAATTTTTTAAACCTATTCTTTCAGAGAGTTTTGTAAAAAAAATTTGAAAAAGAACAACAGATGTGCCATTTATTGTATATAAATAGCCTATAAGAGTGTTTGATAAACCTTTTTCCTTTGCATAGACTGATAAAGTTGATATCATCTGTCCAGCTAAAGTAAAAAGCATAAATACTGCAATAATGTAGCGAAAGTAAATTTTATCTCTAAAAACACTTTTTATCTCTACGATAAAATTTTTATTAGATAAAAATCCTTTTTTGGGACATTTTACACCAAATTGAATTAGAGGTAAAACCAAAATAGTAAATAAGGCAGAAACTGCAAAAAGCAAGGTATATGAGAGGGAAGATAGATACCCCCCTATTGCAGGACCGATTGCAAAACCAATATTTGTTCCAATTCTTATTATTCCATAAGATGAGGGTCTTTCCTTTTCTGGCAGATAAATTCCCACATAGGAGTCTGATCCAATGGCAAAAAGAGAAAAACCAAGTGAATTAAGAATAAAACCAAATAAAAATAAAATGGGCGGAACTTTAAACACAATAAAAAGAGTAAAAAGTAAAAAAGCAAAAAATCTTGATAAAAGCCCAAGGACCATAATAGTTTTGCAACCTAATCTATCTCCTATATATCCTGATGGAACTCTTGAAAAGGCGCCTAAAAGAGAACTTATCCCAACTAAAAGGCCTATTACTTTCATAGGAATCGCCCTTTCACTGTAAAGGTATATATTTAAAAAGGGAATGGAAACTGAAAATGAAGCAGCCGTAAATGCCCTTGCAATAGAAATAAAAATTATCTCCTTTTTTATTGACATTTTACTTAAGGGATTATAGATAAATTTTTCAATAAATGATAAAAAAATTCCCGTGATTTTTTCATTAAAGAGCTATTATGGCTGAGCAGCTAATCAAAGTAATGTTATACGTTGTTTATCATACCAAAAAACGCTTATCTCTTAGAATGAACAATTTCAGCTTAAAGATACAGTACTTTCAAAAGACGGTATAATAGCTATATTGGGTGCTAATAGATTCTACGGCACTATATATGTTATCTTAAAATAATAATACTCCCCATATAAGGAATAAAAGGCTATGATTCTGCAAGAATGGATTATAGTGAGGTTAGATGGAAATTAATAGAGCTAATCGTTTCTCATCTGGTTATCACCGTTATGTAGACAATTTATGAACAAAAAGATTTACGAGTTTCTGGTATCTCTTAGAGAAAAATCGATAAATTCGGGTATTATGGCACTACCTGAAGAGTCGGCAAGGTTTCTATATTTTATTACAAACATTTACAGTAGAGAAAAAGTTAAGATTGTAGAGTTTGGTTCAGGTTTTTTATATTCAGTATTATGGATGCTCTGTGGAATCCTGGACTCAGGGAAAAGGGGAAAAATTTATGCTGTTGAAAAGGATGAAGAATATTTTAGAGAAAGTCTGAATATAGCTAGCGAATTCTCTAAAATTTTAAATTTAAATATTTTTGAAATATTAAACATTGTTAATAGGGACGCTGCTGATTTAAAGGGTAATGAGTTTGGCAACGATATAGATATAGTTTTTCTTGATGTAGATAAAAAACTTTATTTTAACACACTAAAAAAATTTGAGCCTTTTATAAAAAGAGGGGGACTAATACTTGCTCATAACGTTTTTTCTCATAAAGAGGAACTTATAGATTTTATCGAAGAAATAGAAAACCCAGAAAAATACTTTACTTTAATGCTTCAAACTGATCCACAGGGCCTTTCAATCTCAATTAAACTCTAATCAAAAATTTTAGAAATATCATCTTGACAGGAATAAATCTCTTCTTTTTTACCATCTTTTTTAACTAACCATCTTCCATAACTTTTCTTTTTAAACTCACCTATTATATTGAATTTGATTTTATTTGAACTTAAGATTTCAACAACTTTATTAACTCCACTCTTTCTTACTGCAGCAAGAAGAGCACCTGAAGAAATTGTCTTTAAAGGTTCTATCCCAAAATACTTAAATATGTTCTCAGTTTTTTTTACAACTTTTATTTTATCCTCATAAACTAAAACTCCAAGATTTAAAAACTCACAGAATTCGTAGATACCATTTATTATTCCACCTTCAGTTGGATCATGGAGGGCAAGTACATTTTTATTTTCTAAAAGTAATAAAGCCTCACGAAAAATTCCTATTCCAGGCTTTCTATGATAATTTTTAAACTTATTTAATAATCTCTCATCAACAAACTTTTTAAGCTCCTTTTCTTTTTCCTTAGCTATTATTGATATTCCCTCAATAGGAACTTCTTTAACACAAAGAAGATAATCTCCTTCTTTTACAGATTTTGGAAAAATACCAAATTTTTTATCTCTTAAACCTATCATTGTTCCAGATATTAAAAATCTTGTTAAACCTGGTGTTATTTCTGTATGCCCCCCAATTACAGAAATTTCGTATTTTCTACATACTGAGGAAATCTCCATAAAAATATTCTTAATTTCTTTTACATCCTTTCCTTTAGGAATAAGTAGTGTAAAGAGGTAAAAAAGGGGTTTGGCACCCATGCATAGAACGTCATTCATATTCACCATTACAGAATAATATCCTATCTCTTTTTCCGTAAAAGTGATTGGATCCTGAGTTATAACAGCAAAATAGTCTCCTATATCAACAACAGCAGCATCTGCACCTGGACCCGGTTTTACCTTTACTTTTTTAGAACTAATCGGAAGAACTTTTAAAAGTTCCTTAAGTAAATCTATATTTAACTTACCTTCTTTTAATTCCATCATAATTTATAATTTTCTTAAAATAGAAGAAAACATAAAATCTGAGTCAAAGTCAAAACCTTTGCAAAAAAAATATTTACCATTTTTAAAGGAGTCTGAAAGCTCGGGTTCTACTAATTCAAAATCAAATTTTTTAAGTGCCCTTTCTATCTGATTCTCATTTTCCTCCTTTGTTATAGTGCAAGTTATATAAAATAAGTAACCACCTTTTTTAAGAGATCTATAAGCATTTTCAATAAGTCTTTTTTGGAGCTTCACAAGTTCTCTAATTTTCTCTTGGTTCATTCTTATTAGAATTTCTGGCTTTTTTCTTATTGTACCAAGTCCAGAACAGGGTGCATCAATTATTACAAGATCAAAAAAAGCTTTTGGAAAAAACAAAGTTGCATCCGTGTTCAAAACATAACCATTTATTTTATATTTTTTAAAATTTTCTTTTAAAAGGTGTGCTCTACCCTTTCTAAGTTCAGTTGCTAAAATTTTTAAATCATTTTTTAAGATAAAACTAAGATATAGGCTTTTTCCACCTGGGGCTGCTGTCATATCCCAAACAGAAATTCCCCTATCAAAAGCTTTATAATGCATTACACTCTGAGAGGAAAAATCCTGAACATAATAGAGACTTTCATCCAACCCTACCTCCCAGGGATGATAGAAACTTTTGTACGCATAAGGGGGGAAACTAAGCCTCGCTAAGTAAAAGCCCTTTTTAAAATACTCTTCCTCAATTTTACTCCTTATAGCCTCCTCGTCTTTTTCAAAATATACTCGAAAATAAAAAGGAGAATCCGAATGGAACCATCTGCAAAAACTCTCGGTAAAGCTATCCCCAAAATCTCTTTTTAATTTTTTGTAAATCCATTTCGGTATAGAGTAATTTATCCAATCTTCTTTAAACTGTGGAACCCCTTTTCTTAGAACGTTACGCAAAATTCCGTTTATAAGTTTTGAGGCAGGGAAATTGAATCTTTTTGTAATTTCTGTCCAAGAATCACAAACAGCGTATGGTTTTCTTTTTAATATCAAAAGTTCAGTAAGAGAGGCTCTCAATATAGTTCTAACATTGGGGTCAAGCTTTGAAAAATTCTTTCGATAAAATAACTTTATAATGTGATCAATATATACAAGATTCTTTATTGTTTCAAAACAGATCTTTTGCAGAAATTTTCTTTTCCTTATATCAAGATTTCTTGAATAGTAAATAATAAGAGGAGATAAAAATTTATCTTCCTCTAACACTTTCTCTAAAATTTTATAAGCCAAGACTCTTTCTTCAGTTATACTCAAAGACTTCTTTGAATTTTTCTATAAATAAAGGGGTTACTTCTTCTAGGTTAATTTCTCTATTTAGTTCTTTAGATAAATCGGTCATCTCAACATCAAGTCCACAGGGTCTTATCAGTTTGAAATATGAAAGATCCATGTTTATATTAAAGGCAAGACCGTGAAAAGTTACACCTTTTTTTACGGCAACACCAATTGAGGCAATTTTTTTTTCTTTAACAAAAACTCCAATGTTATTATTTAATCTCTCAGCTTCTATTTTATATTCTTTTAGAGTTCTCATAACAACTTCTTCTAAATTGTAAACAAATTTTTTTATACCTATAAGAGCATCAACAAGTTTTATAATTGGATAGGCTACGAGTTGCCCTGGACCATGAAAAGTGATATCACCTCCCCTTTCCACGTGGTAAAGCATAATCCCCTTTGCTTTGAGGAGACTTTCATCTACAAGAAGATTTCTTTTATTTCCTCTTGCTCCAGTAGTATAAACAGGAAAGTGTTCACACAGAATAAGCGTATCTCCTATAATATCCTTACTTCTTTTTTCAACTAACACCTTTTGAAAATTCCAAATTTCTTTATATTCTCTCATCCCTAAGTTAAAGATTTCAATTTTTTTCATAGCAATAAATATTTTAGTTAAGTTTTACTTTCCTTTTAAAGTTTAATTATAATATCAAAGTGAGGTTAGAGTCCTAAATTTAAAACCTAAAAATATTATGTTGGGTTTCATCCTTTCCCTTTTTATTTACACAGAGACTCTCTCAATTTTACAAATATTTATCCCTTCAGAAGATATAATACCTTCTCTTTATAGAGAGGGACTTCAGGAAATAAAAAGGTATTATAGGGAAGAGGGAATCCTAGAAGGTGTCTGTGAAAGGAGAATTTTTGAATTTCTCGAAAAAAATAAAATCCGCTACATAACAAAGATTTCTGATCTTGAGCATGACTTTAAGACCAAAATGCAGAATAAGATAAACTTTGGACCCTACTATACCTATCAAGAAGCAGTTAATGAGTTAAATAAAATTCATACTACTTTTCCTAATCTTACGTCACCCCCTATAAGCCTTGGGCTGTCGTGGGAGGGAAGAAATATTTATGCTATGAAAATCTCAGACAATCCTAGTCAAAACGAGAACGAACCCGTGGTTCTCTTAACAGGTGTTCATCATGCAAGAGAACCTATAAGCTGTTCAATTGTACTTGAATTTGCAAAATATTTACTTACAAGGTACGGAACCGATCCAGATGCAACATGGCTTTTAAATAATAGAGAGCTGTGGATTGTTCCTGTTGTTAACCCCGATGGATATGTCTACAACGAAAGCTCTTCTTCGGGAATGTGGAGAAAAAATAGAAGAAATAATGGCGATGGATCCTTTGGTGTTGACCTAAACAGAAATTATGGATACATGTGGGGATACGACAATTACGGCTCTTCAGGCACTCCATCTTCTGAAATTTATAGGGGCCCTTCTCCCTTTTCAGAGCCTGAAACGCAGGCAATCAGAGCTTTATGTAATCAAGTTAAACCTGTAATTGCTCTAAATTATCACTCCTACTCAAATCTTCTGCTTTATCCTTGGGATTATGCTGACATTTATACGCCGGATAATAATCTTTACAGGGCGATGAGCGAGGAAATGACTATAAAAAATGGTTATGAATATGGAACAGGCTGGGAACTTTTGTATAACGCTAATGGAACATCAGATGATTGGATGTATGGAGAACAAAATGAAAAACCAAAAATTTTAGCCTTTACTCCAGAGGTAGGTGAGGCTTTTTGGCAACCAGATACTAACATAATAAAGGATCAAATAGACGAAAATCTACCTATGAACATGTTTGCTCTCAAAGCTGCAGGTCACTATGTAATAATCGACTCCATTTACTTTGTTGATCAAAATGGTTCAACTCATATTGATCCAGGGGATACATTAAGTCTTACTCTTTGGTTAAAAAACTTAGGGGTTAACGGAAACTTAACAGATGTTAAATTAATTTTAAAATCTGGGGGCTTGTGTGCTTATGTTATAGACACTTTAATAGATTTTCCTGATATTCCTGCTTTTCCAGGTAATTCTGTATGTAATACGTTACCACTTAGAGCTATTATTCATAGCTCTTTTCCGGATACATCAGCTATTCCTTTTCTACTTAAAATACAGGGTAATCCTTTTTATTCAAGAACCGAAAGCTTTTTCATAGAAAATAGGCGTTCCCAGGTAATTTTTGAAGACGGTTTTGAAACAGGACTTTCCAATTGGGTTGAGGAAGGATCAAGTACTCCTTGGGAGAGAACAAATTCTACTCGCCGCTCTGGCTATTACTCGCTTACCGATAGTCCTAACTCTAATTATTCTAATTATCAAGACACCTGGATAAGAACTAAAAATGCCATTTATCTTAGTTCAAATTTAGATTCATTTAAACTCGTATTCTGGACTAAATATAACACTGAAAATAGCTATGATTTTGTTTATGTGGAGGTTTCCACTAATAATTTAACTTGGCATAAATTGGCTTCATTTACAGGAATACGAAACAGTTGGAGAAAAGAAACGTTTGACCTCACTCCCTATAAGGGACAAAGTGTTTATATAAGATTTAGATTACAAACAGATCAATCTGTAGTTAAAGATGGAATTTATATAGATGATGTGAAAGTTTTTGGATATAAAAAACCTTACTTTGCAGTATGTGAGGTAACTAAAATTTCTGAAAGGGGAAGTGATGTCTTAAGAGAAAGTGTATATCCTGGAATAAAAAACTTAAATAGCTTCCTTTTGAAGTCGAAGATTGACAATGTTTACAAAATAGAGTTTTATGATGCTTCAGGAAAAAAGATTAAAAAAGAAAGAGTATTTTTGAAAGAGGGTGAAGAGTACTACTTTAAACCGAAGGTAAAAGGTCTTTATTTTTATATTATTGAAACAAAGCATTTTAGAAAAACTGGTAAATTCATTGTTAACTAATCATTCATATGGAACTTTTATGTAATAGATAACTTTTTCAAATCTCTTTTTTTCTAAATTGTATGTGAACTCAACTTTTATCCCTCTTAGCACTAAATCTTGTAAATCAATGAAATAGACTATTATGATCTCTTTGTTATCTTCTGTAAGAAAGGCAGAATAGTAACTTATTTTTACATCTTTTTTTTCTATGGACAACAAGTTAAGAATTCTGGTAAAAATATGATAATTTTTCTCAATTTTTTTAGTTAGTCTCTTAATCATCGTGGGATTTTCATACTTAACTAGATTAGATCTAAAAAACCCCTCTTTTATAACAAATTTATCAAAATCGTCAGATCTAAAAAGAAAAATCAAGATGGCTAAAAAAGTAAAGAATTCTTTCATCAAATAAATTATAATAAGGAGATGAAAGTGAATAAAACGTATGATGTAATAGTAATAGGAGCAGGGCCAGCAGGAAGTTTCTCTTCATATAAGCTCGCAGAAAAGGGAATAAAAACACTTTTAATTGAGAAAAAAAGAATAATAGGTGAACCTGTTCAATGTGGTGAAGGACTATCAGAATATGCACTGGAAGAAAACAAAATAAAAAAGGAGGAAATTTTCATAGATAGAAAAATAAAAGGATCTAAAACCTTTACTCCTTCTGGATTTTATCTTAAATTCCCAATAGAGGGCTATCTTATCAAAAGAAACAAATTTGACCAATACCTTGCTGAAATTTCAGTTGAAAAGGGTACAGAATTAAAAAAAGATGAAACTGTCCTATGTGTCAATAAAATAGATAATTACTTTAAAGTGATTTCTAACAAAGATGAGTATTATAGTAGATTTGTTATTTTGGCAACTGGTACTCATAAAGGAATAAGGGGGATTAATTACCCTAAGTTTAAAGAGATTATTGCAATTGAGTTTAGGTTCAAAAAAAACGATTTAGATGATGAGTACCTCCATTTTCATTTTGGTAACGATTTTAAGCCCTTTTATGGATGGGTTTTCTTTCATAACGACGAAACCGGAATTGGTTCGGGCTTTTATGGAAGAAGAAATAACCTAAGATCCTTAGAAAAGTTAATGAGTCATTATAAATTTAACAAGTTAGAAAAGATTAAAGTAGTAGCAGGGAAGATTCCTTTTTCAAGACCGCCCTTTCCTAGTGATCCTGAAGGACTTCTAAGGGTTGGAGATTCAATTGGTGCAGTTCATCCTTTTACAGCCGGCGGAGTACATGGTGCTCTTACAACTGGAAGAATAGCAGCTGAAACTATTATAAAATTTTTTGAATCAAAAAATTTAAATTATTTTTATTACAGTCAATTAAAAGAGATTCCGATATTTAGAAAAAAACTTTGGAATAGACAAAAGAGACTTTTTTCAAAAAATTCGAAAGAGTGGGATGAAATTGGAAGACTCATGAACAGAAGAATTTATAAAGAAATTCCTTGGCTAAGAGTATTTTTTTACCTATTTTTTAAACCATTTTCTATATTTAATCTTTTGTTTTTCTTGAATTTGCAAAGAGAGTTTAAAATCACGGAAAATTATTCCTACTAAAAAGGGAGTTGCACTATGATTTTCTATCTTCTGTTTTTTTATATTTATAAGACACCTATTTTCCCTGACTCTCTGTTTGAACTTGGAAAAAAAACTATTTCAGAGTCTTTAGAAAAGGATTATATAAAAGAATACAAAGATAGCATCGAGATTTTTTTTGAAAATTTTGTGATCGAAAATGAAAACTTCTGGGTTGAGGGATCTGTTTATATAAAGAAAAATAAAATTAAGAGTTTCAAAACTATAACGGGCTACTCAAAAAAAGGAATTGATGAAGCTATAAAAAAATTTTGTGAAAACGTTTTAATATACCTCAAATCCATATTTTTTGAACCTCCCGAAGTAATTGAGATAAAAAATGATTTAGTCAAAATAAAAAACGGTTTCTTAGAAGGAGTAAAAGAAAACGAAATTTTTATATACGGCGAGTCAACTAACCCCTCTGGATACCTAAAAGTTAAAAACGTTTATCCCAATGAGTCAATCTGTAAACTTTTAATTAAAAATAGAAAACCTGAAAAGGGAGAAAAATTAGTAAAAATAAAAAGTATACCCTATATATACACTATTTACCTATCCACTGGAGTATCATTAATAAAGGCTAAAAAAGGAGGCTACGGGGTAGAGAAAAACATAAAGGATGGCTCAATCCTACTTTATGGTCTTGGCTTTAGATTAAAAATTCAAGAACCCCTCTCTTTATTCTACTTCAATCCAGGAATATTTTTTTATACTTCAAATTATTTAGAATCACAAAAACTATCTATTACAGGCAATTATATTTTAAACAATTTATTTAAACTTGGCTTTTCACTTGATTTTCTCCTGGTTTGGCAACCAGAAAGAAACGGCAAAGAAGTGAGGGCCCTAGACTACCTTATATCACCATCCATTACTTATGAAAAAGAATTCAAAAATATTAGCGTATCAGTTAAAGCAGAATATTTCCTTGGAAGAGTCTTAAGAAATTTCTCGTATGAAGTAAGGGGGGGAGACACCTTAGTATCTGATATAGACCTAACATATAGGGAAATTAATCCAAAGGGAATAAACTTCGAATTTTTAGTGGGGTTTAACCTAAAAAGACCTTAATCAATTAAGGAGGAATAAAAATGCTACAGGAAGGTTTAAACAAAATACATTGGGCTGAAAGAAACATGCCAGTTTTATTGAGTATTAGGGAAAGATTCAAAAAAGAGAAAGTTTTAAATGGTATTAAAATTTCAGCCTGTTTACATGTTACACCTGAAACTGCAGCACTAGTTATTACACTAAAAGAAGGAGGCGCAATCGTTTATCTCTGTGCCTCAAACCCTCTTTCTACAAAAGATGACGTAGCTATGGCTCTAAGAGAAGAATACGGAATCGAAGTTTTTGCAAGATATGGAGCCACAAGGGAAGAGTATTACAGTCACATTGAAAAGGCATTAACTATTAATCCTGATATAACCTTAGATGATGGAGCAGATCTAACCTCTTATCTCCACCAAAATTTTGATAGATTCGGTAAAAACGTAAAAGGTGGAACAGAGGAAACAACAACTGGAGTGATTAGGCTGAAGAGTATGGAAAAAAATAACGTTTTAAGATACCCGATAATTGCAGTTAATGACTCTAAAACCAAGTATCTTTTTGATAATAGGTACGGAACAGGACAAAGTACTATAGATGGAATATTAAGAGCAACAAATATTTTAATTGCCGGGAAAAACTTTGTAGTTTGCGGTTACGGATGGTGCGGTAAGGGTGTAGCAATAAGAGCAAGAGGATTAGGGGCAAAAGTTATCGTTACAGAGGTTGATCCTATTAAGGCACTTGAAGCTAAAATGGACGGTTTTGATGTTATGAAAATAGAAGAGGCTGCAAAAATCGGTGACATTTTTGTAACAGTTACAGGGAATAAAAACGTAATTGATATAGATCATATTAAAAAAATGAAAGATGGTGCAATCTTAGCAAATTCAGGCCATTTTAACGTAGAGATAAATGTATCGAAATTAAGGGAAATTGCAAAGAAAGTTGAGAAAGTGAGAGAAAATGTTGAAAAGTTTGTTCTCGAGGATAACAGAGAAATATTCTTGCTTGCAGAGGGTCGCCTTGTCAATTTGGTTGCAGCAGAAGGCCACCCCCCTGATGTTATGGACATGAGTTTTTCAAACCAGGCTCTTGCCTGTGAATTTATAATCAAGAACTTCGAGAAATTAGAAAAGAAAGTTTACACTCTTCCGGAGGAGATAGATAGAGAAATTGCAAGGATAAAACTTAAGACAATGGGAGTTGAAATTGATGAACTAACAGAAGAACAGGAAAAATATCTTAAATCCTGGGAAGAAGGGACTTGATTTAAAAAAATTATCATATGTAGTAGATAAAGAAAAAACTCGGACAAATTAGATTGTTTAGATTTATATAGGGTTCAAATCCCTATAAAATTTTTGCTAAGAATGGAAAATAAGATTAAATCTTATCCAGAACCTCTGGTTACTGAAAATGCTAAAAAGATACTTGAAAAAAGGTACCTCCTAAGAAATGAAAAAGGAGAAGTGATAGAGACTCCTAGAGAAATGTTTGAAAGAGTTGCGAAAGCTATAGCTGAAGTTGATAAGAACTATCCTTACTTTAGGGATAGAGTTGATGAAATAGAGGAAAAATTTTATTATATGATGTCACAGGGCTTTTTCTTACCAAACTCTCCTACACTTATGAATGCGGGTACTAAAATGGGTCAACTTTCAGCCTGTTTTGTACTTCCTGTTGATGATTCTATGGAAGGAATTTTTGAAGCATTAAAACATGCAGCACTAATTCATAAAACTGGTGGAGGTACCGGATTTTCCTTTTCTAGACTAAGACCAAAAGGGGATGTCGTTAGATCCACAGGTCAAATTGCCTCTGGACCTGTTTCATTTATGAAGGTTTTTGATGCAGCAACAGAAGCCGTAAAACAAGGAGGAAGAAGAAGAGGAGCTAACATGGGAATTCTCCGTATTGACCATCCCGATATAGAGGAATTTATAACATGCAAGGATGACGTTACGAAAATAACTAACTTCAACATTTCTGTGGCTATAACAGAGAAGTTTATGAGGGCTCTAATAAGGGGAGAAAGTGAATTTAATTTAATAAATCCCCGAAATGGAGAGGTAGTAAAAAAGGTAAATCCTAGAGATTTATGGAAAAAAATAGTTTATCAAGCTTGGAAAAATGGGGAGCCAGGAATTATTTTTATAGATAGAATTAATGAGACTCACACACTTAGGGAAATGGGAGAGATAGAGGCAACAAATCCGTGTGGAGAAAAACCTCTTTTGCCATATGAATCTTGTAATCTTGGCTCAATTAACCTTGCTAAGTTCTATTTAGGAACACCCTGGTATCTTGAACATAAGAGACCCTCGAGGTGGGAGGAGGTAAAAGAAAGGATTGATTGGCAGGGCTTAAAGGAAATTGTTGATCTTTCTGTTCATTTTCTTGATAATGTAATAGATGCTAATACTTATCCTTTACCAGAGATAGAGAGAGTTACAAAACTTACAAGAAAAATAGGTTTAGGAGTGATGGGATTTGCTGATCTTCTCTACTTACTTGGTATACCCTACTCATCTGAAGACGCGATAAAGGCGGGGCAAGAAATTATGAAATTCATTCAAGAAAATGCCCATAGAAGATCTTTAGAAATAGGTGAGATAAAGGGGCCTTTTCCAGCGATAGACAAAAGTGTTTTTAGAGGAACAAAAAGGAGAAATTCAGTAGTTACGACAATAGCACCTACTGGAACAATTTCAATGATTGTGGACACTTCTCCGGGGATTGAACCTAATTTTGCTCTTGTATATGTAAAAAACGTAATGGGTGGAGAGAGATTACTTTATGTAAACAAATACTTTCAACAAGCAGCGGAAGAATTGGGCTTTTATTCTGAAGAATTAATGGATACTCTATCAAAGTTTCCCACTATCAAAAAATTTGAAGAGATTCCTCTTCATATAAGAGAAATATTTGAGGTTACTTTTGACATCTCACCAGAGCAACATGTTAAGATTCAAGCAGCTTTTCAAAAGTATGTTGAAGATGCGGTATCAAAGACAATTAACCTTCCAGAAGAAGCAAAACCAGAAGATGTGGAAAAGGTATATTTTTTTGCCTATGAACTAGGTTGCAAGGGGATAACAGTTTACAGGTGGGGTTCACGTCCAGGTCAAGTTTATGATACGGTAAAAAAAGAAGAGGAGAAAAAACCTAAAAAAATAAAACCCAGACCAAGACCTAAGGTTGTATCTGGTAAAACATATAAAATAAAGTCAGAATTAGGGACAGTGTACATAACAATTAACGAAGATGAATTCGGACCTCATGAAGTTTTTATTCAACTAGGAAAAAGCGGGAGTTCAGCAAATGCCCTAACTGAAGCTATAGGGAGACTGATTTCTCTTGCCCTTAGATCAGGTATTGATCCAATTGAAGTAGTAGATCAGCTAAAGGGTATAAGGTCAATTCCCACCTGGGATGAGGGTGAAGTTATATTGTCTTGTCCTGATGGTATAGGTAAAATACTTGAAAAACATATAAAAGGAGAACAGCTAGGAATTTTTCCGGAAGACAAAAAACAAAAAAGGATAGCATATGAGTTTGGTTCAAGAAATATTAACTTTATAACAACAGGCGAGATTTGCTCCAGAATGTGGAAGTGCAATGATACTTGCTGAGAATTGTTTAACATGCCCACACTGTGGTTTTTCTAAGTGTGACTAATTTTTTTTAAGATCTATGAAAATGAAAGACAAATTTCCCTTTTTAGTCGCAAAGGAAGAGCTAATAAAAGAGGGTAAAACGACTGATATATACTTTGTTAGAACAAAAAAGATACTTGAGAAACGTGGGATTAAAAAAAGAGTATGGGCTGAATTTACTGTCTCATCTCCTCCTTATCCTTACTTTGCCTTTGCTGGGATAAGAGAAGTTTTAGAGCTTTTAGAGGGTAAAAAAGTAAATTTATGGGCTCTTAGAGAAGGTGAAATTGTGCCCTCATCTGATATAAATGGAGTTTTAATACCGGTAATGGCTATAGAGGGCAAATATGTCGAATTTTGTGAATATGAAACTCCGATACTTGGTTTTATATGTCATGCTTCTGGTATACTCTCTAAGGCAATTAGGATAAGAAAGGCTGCGAAAGAAAATATCGTTCTTTCCTTTGGAATAAGGAGGATGCATCCTGCTTTAGCACCCTTTATAGATTTTTACGCTTATATGGGTGGTTGTGATGGAGTTTCTTCCTTAGTGGGGGCTGAGGTGATAGGAGAAAGTCCAAGAGGCACAATGCCGCATTCTCTTATTATCCTGATGGGCGAAAAGGAGGCTTGGAAAGCTTTTGATGAGGATATGCCACCTGATGTTCCGAGAATAGCTCTTATAGATACTTATGGCGATGAAAAGGTCCAGGCAATTAAAGCTTGTGAGGCTATTTCAGATTTAGCTGGAGTTAGGCTTGATACTCCTTCATCTCGAAGGGGTGATATGGCAAGGATAATTAGGGAAATAAAGTGGGAGTTAAAAATTAGGGGTAAAGAGCGTGTTAAAGTTTTTATTTCTGGGGGGCTGGATGAGTATGAGATAAAAAAGCTAGTGGAGGTGGGGGCTGATGGTTTTGGAGTTGGTACGTCTTTATCTAATGCAATAGTGATAGATTATGCGATGGACATAACAGAGGTTGAGGGAAAGCCCTGTGCAAAAAAGGGGAAGTTTGGTGGAAAAAAGAAGCCTTTTATATGTGAGAGGGATAGAACAATAATCGTAGAGGAGTTTAATAAAGACTCTGTATTGTGTCCTAAATGTGGTAAAGAAATGAATTCTGCTTTTATAAAATATATGGAAGACGGAAATATAGTGTATGAATTTGAAAATGTAAGCGAAGTAAGAAAGAGAATTATTGAAAAGCTGAAAAATTTTACGCTGGAGGATTTTAATATTTAGAAGTGTCTAAAAATTTTTAATAGTCGATTATTGCCTGTAAATATAAAGTAAAAGTAATTCTTTTTGAAGTGCCTGGCTTTTAATTCAAATTTGTGTAAGCTGTGTTCTTTTCGACTTAATTTATTTAAAAACCTATAGACTTTTTAGTTTCTGAAAGACTCTTTATAAACCCTCATTCCTCTATATCATCTGAAGATCAAGGAAAACTCTTTGTGTGTAGGAAATTAAAGAAAATGTTCGACGAGGGAAGAATTTATAAAAAGAGGGAACAATTAGACTTTTAACTGTTAGAAAGGCTGCGTGCCAATTTGAGTTTGAAACTAAAGGCAAGAAAAATTTTAAAAATTATATAAAAACTAACTGAGTTACTTTCTTTTTAAATTTCTAATAATTATCGGAGTGAATAAATAAATAAATAATTTATGCTTTCCGAGACTAAAAGAGGTTGTGTTTATGTCGGAGATCACTTTAACTTGTAAAAGAAAAACCGGAAGGGGTATCAAGACTTATTGAAAAATAGTCAGAAGGAAAATGTTCTAGACTGAAACCAAGAAAGTATTGTAATTCCAGAAGAAGAGGAGTATGGCTTATCTCTCCAGGTAGTGATTCAATTATAAAATTACTTTCATCCTTTGAATAAACATTCATTTTTTCATGTTCAAGATATCTAAGAGTTCCCTGAATTTGAATAAAACTATCTATCTCAGCTTATCCATTTTGAATAGGACAAAAAATAGAAGCTAATAAGAGATTCAAAGACGGCTTTTTAGAAATCCCGAGTCTTGTAGTTACAAAGTCTGGAATACGACAAAGATAAGTGCCTCCATAAAAGCTAAGAAACCCTACTCTATCCTCATCCCGGAAGGAGCTCCATAAGTCTTTAGCAAAGAGTATAAAGGTGATATATAGAATTACTAATGAGACTTTTTCATTTAGAATCCCTTGCTTTAAGGAGTATAATAAGCGGAAGCATGAAATGGATTAGTAGCTTAGCATAAAAATTATGATTTAGACAATTTTTGGAGACAATAGGTTTATTTCAATAGAGTTCTTAATTTTTCTTCTATTTTTTCACCTGTACCCTTTGCGTATCCCATCTGTTTAAATATAATTCTTCCATTTCTATCAATTATTAAATGAGTTGGAAGGCCAAAGATATTCAATTCTTTGTGAAGGTAAGTATCATTAATTGCTATAGTATATTTAAAATCTTTCTTTTTCAGGAAATTTTCTACTGTTTTTTTGCCTTCCCGTGTAACTGCAATAAATATTACTTTTTCATTATTTTTGAACTTTTCAACAAGTTCGTTAAGTTCAGGGATTTCTTCCCTACATGGTGCGCATCCTGTACTCCAAAAATTTAAAACTATTATTTTATCCCTGTTTTCTCTATATTTGAAAACACTTCCATCAAGTAAAGTTAGTTCAAAATCTGATACCTTCCCTACTTTTTTAAAGACTTTTTCTTTAAGTTTTTTTATTTCTTTTTCATAACTTTTCCCACAAATTTTTTTTAAAGTATCTATCTGAGTAGAATCACCGTGATAAAACACTGAGTAAGCGTAGGCAAGCTTTGATCTTTCGAGCATGCCTTTTTTATACATAACTCTGGCATAGTGATTTAAAATCCAGGGGTCAACTTGTGTAAAATCTTTATTCTCAACTATTTCTTTTATATAAGAATAAGAAGAATCAATATTATTCTTGTCAAAATAAAAAGAGGAGAGCCTAAAGTATACGCTTTCTTTCAATTTTTCAATATATTCCTCGATATAATTTTTAAATATTTTGTAAAAATCTTTATGATTAACAAAAGGTAAGGCATAAAAGGCGAATGATTTTCTAATATAACAGGGATCATCTGCGAGTTTCTTTGCTTTATATATCCACGAATATAGAGATTTATAATCTTTTTCTTTTAAATGCGATTCTGTCATACTTACGTAAGAAATAATTCCCTCTAAGTCTTCAAACTTTTCTTTTTCTCTTTCTTTAATCCATATGATAAGACTTTCAGGCTGAAAATTAGGAGATAGAAATTTTTGTCTTGAAAAAGTTCTGAAATTTGGTATTAACGGATCAAGCTTTTTATCTTTTATATATGAAAAAAGCCCCTTCCTATCATCTCTTGAAAGATAATAATTTATTTTAATTGCGATTTTATATTTATTTTCATCGAGCTTCTCAGCGTTTTTTAAGATTTCTTTCGTTAAAATTGTATCCTTCAAAACCCAATAACTTGTAAGGTATGCGGCATGTAAAAAAGAAGGATTATTTTTTTCCTTTTCAAGTTTATTTATTATTTCATTTTTTATATCTTCAGTTTTTTTTTGCCGAGCTTTAGGGCAAACTCATAGAAATTATCCATGAAATCATAATGATTTTCATAGTATCTCCTTTCTTTTAGCCAAAGGGACTCAAATTTTTGAAAGTTTGGAAAAAGTGATTTCTCATAAAAATAGAAAAGGGCAAGTAAAGAAAATGCGTGTGGCAATGGTTTATTTTCCCTATAATAGATCATGTAAAAGCTTGTGTCCATTATAAACTTACCTTTTTTATCCTCAAAGAAAAATATAATGAGAGAGGTGTTTTTATCGGAGGAGGTTAGGGAAATCTTATTTACATTGTCAATTTTTTCGACATGTGGAATAAGTTTATAGGGATCACCGCCTGAAATTTCAATCCACCAGAAATAGCCCGAAAATCTTTTTGATAAATTTATTGTAATTTTATCCTCCGGAGCTGGATCCTTGGGCTCTATTTGTAAATTTAAACTGAAAATTAAAAATATTAAGAAGTTCATGCAGACATTATTAGATAAAAATAAGGAAACTTTCAAATAAACGAATCAGCTCATCAAAAATCTAGCCGAAGATATTCATGAGCAAATAAATAAATTAATTAGGGAATTATACATTCTGCCTCTTTCATTACTTCCCGCTATTCCTATTCTCTATCCACCTTTGATTACAGTTAATTTCAATAAAATTTTTTTCTGCAGTTGCACAAGCAGGCAAGCATATCTCCCTCTCCGAATGTTATAACCCACTTCCCAGTGCTAACTTCATTCAAATTCCTCGGCCCATAATCAGAACCAATATAATAATCGAAAGGCGGTAAAAACTCTGAGAAAAAAGAAAGGTCATTAGACAAAAATTAATGAAAATTATTTTATTCATTTCTAAAAGTAAAGTTGAGAGATCATCTGAAAACTCATCAAGATAAAGATAACGATGTTTTCCCCTTATCCATTTCCTATTTCCAGGATCAGCGCATATTTCTTCCTCACCCTCTTTTGCCTTTGCTGGGATAGAGGTAAAAAAGCTAGTGGAGGTGGGGGCTGATGGTTTTTGGGTTGGGTACGTCTTTATCTAATGCGAAGGTGATAGATAATGCGATGGATATAACAGAGGTTGAGGGAAAGCTTTGGTGTCCTAAATATGGGAAAGAAATGATTTTTGCTTTTATAAAATATATTGTAAGGTGGAAATATAGTAATGTGTTTAAAAATGTAAGTGAGGTAAGAAAAAGAGTTATGGATAACTTGAAAAAATTTACACTACAGGATTTTAACATTTGAAGAAAATGTTCAGGAGTTTTTAGTTATAAATCTTTAGAACTTTAAATCTATTTCTTATTCCGTTAACTTCGACATCTATGAAATAAACGCCTCTTTTAAGATTATTGATTTTTAATTTATGAGTACCCGAGTTTAGGTTTTTATTTATGGTTCTTATCTTTTTTCCGGAAACATCGTAAATATCCAAAGAGACTTTTGATTTTTGCTCAGAGTTAATTCTATTTCTATATATCTAAAGGCAACATTATTTATTTTAACTAAATCAACTGTCTTTTCCTTTTCTATTTGTTCTACTTGAATACCTGATGAAACTTTTATATTTGGTATCCAGATTGGTTCAAAATTTACTATTCCCTTTGAGGTATCATCAAAAAAGTCATAAATTAAAAGTGATATTGAGTCTTTATTTAATGTACCCCACCAGTTCATGTAGGCTTCTAAATCAAATCTTGTATTATTGTAGAGGTTATAATGCAAATTATGACATATATAACTATAACCATTCCTTAGGTCCGGTTTAGAGTTTTCATCCACATATATTCCTATTTTGTTGTTTACTATGTAAGATCTACAAATATCTATTTCAGATGTTCCTCTATATACAACATCTACTTCACTACTTGCTACCCTCGTTTCTTTTATATATCCATTACCCTTTAAAAGATAGATACCTGTATCACATAGAGAAACATCTGAGTTCTCAATTATTAATTCTTTACCTTTAAAGTATATGCCGTAGTTTGAATTTCTAATCCGTAAATTTTTCAATTTAAATTTACTACTTTCTAGAAATTCTATACCTCTATGGGAGAAATTTATTTCCAGATTTTTGTAAATGTGAGGAGGTTTTTCAGATATTGTGCTTTCCCCATCTTTTCTAAACTCTTCAAATTGATTTCTCCTATCCGCTTCAACTATTAATCCATAAAAGTCACCCTTTTCTTTTATGTATCCATCCGAGGTAATCAAAAGTTTTTTGTATATGAGCTTTCCGGAAATTCTTAACTCAGATAAACTATCTACTTTTCCAGTTTTTAAAGCATCAAATCTTTTTATAAATCTTATTCGTGTTCCCCCCTAATTTCAAGATGAGCATTTTTAGTAATAGTTAGATCTCCACCAATGCTTACTATGTCCTCCCATATTGTCCTATGTTTTTATCTCTCCCCATATATAAAACTTCCTGAAATCAACATCACCCCTTATTCTTGATTTTATAAACGTTGAGTCTTTACTGTTCCAGAAGTTCCCCTGTGCATGTATTTTATGTTGGGTTAAATTTATAATATCATAATTTCCATTTCCATAGATTCTATTTACTCCATCATCGAGAGTATCAGAATTATAAACGTTTCCTAGTGTTAAAAGTGGTTTATCTTTAATTAGAATACCTGTGCTTTCGTTTTTAAATATATGATTCCAACTCAAAATAGCAAAGCCACTTTTAATTTCGGCTTTTACTCCTATTTTGTTTGAATATATTTTATTAGCAAATATAAAGGAGTTTCCTCCAAAAATTTCTATTCCTTCCTGATTTTTGCTTATATCATTTAGGACAACGTAAACACTTTCGGCTTCTAGGGATAAACCCTTTATAGCATCTTTTATAACAGAATGCTCGATCTTAACTCTACTTTTTGGGAGATATCTTATTCCGAACCATTCGCCTGTATCCTGTACTTCAAACTTTATTCTTTTTTCTCTTTTACCGCTAGCATAGAACTCTCCATAAATTATTATTTCTACATGATTCGTATCAATTCCAGATTTTAGAATATCTCTATTTGAGATAACAAATTTTGTACTCTCTTTGACATCAACCCTTACATCTTCTGGAACTATAACGTCTCCTACTGAATGAATTTCACCCTGCAAAATCGTATCACAGGTATAACTCCAAATACTCCCTCTTTTATATAAATAAATCCTGTATCAGGGAATCTCCTTAAGTTATTATTAGTATCCCATGCTTTCAAATAAAATTTTATATTTTGAGAAAATTCAGAAATTGTGAAAAAGAAGGTATCTAGGCGCGTACTGTCGTGAGTAGCTTTGTATGAAAATTCAGGAACATAAATTGAATCATCTTTTACTTTTAGTCCGTCGTAAATTCTCGTTTTAAATATATATCTATCAGGAAGCTTTATAATATTTGTATCGGAAAACCTTGGCGGAATATGGTCAAACATAACAGTATAGGGCTTTCCAGCAAACTCCCTCGTAGGCTCCCTTAGTAAGGTCCCGATGAAATATGTATAAATATTTTCGTCAACTGCTAAGCTATCTATAAAGAATGTATCTCTTGTGCTTCTTATTAGAAAAGACGAGCTACCGCTTCCCCTATAAACGTTATATTTTATAACTGGTGAGAGAGTATCTGATATGTATTTAACTTTTGGCCTTATAAGTATATTCCCGTAGATAAATTTTTTTCCATTCACCAAACTTTTTGTAGTAAGAGTAAACAGGGTTTTCTCTATCTGCATAAAGAATGACTCCTCAAGGAATTATCATTATACTCAGTGAATCTTGTATATCTTTGTTTACTGAAAATTCAAACCAACCAGAGGTATCTCCGGGAACTTCAAAAGTGTAGCTTTCATCTTGAATTATAACGTTAAGATTGGAAGGATAAACGTAAGGATTTTTTAGGTAAAATTTAATTTTTGAAAGAAGAGCTCTGCCTCTTAGAGAAGGAACTCTAAATTTCAGTGTATCATAGAGACTTTTAAAAATAGGGATTCCTTTATCTACGATAAACTCCTCTGATATACTTTGCCAATGTATTCTTGGCAAAGAGTTATAAGTATCAAACAAGGATACGTCTGCTTTAAGCCCTTTAAGGATAAGTATCTTATTTTCGCCATAAATAGGTTCCCTTCTTTTATTTCCCTTTATGTCTCTATAAACTCCGAAAATTCAACTTCACTATTTCCGCTATATTTTCCTAGTTTATATATAAGTAACGTATCATCTATTCTTCTACCGCTTGTTTTGTTCCATGAGATCTCACCGTTTAACCTATAAAAGAGTGTATCAAGGGTTTTGTTATGATCTTTTATTTTTGCCTTTATAAAAATCGAGTTATCTTCGTAAACTTTCTTTTGGTAAATAAGTGTGACTTTTGGAGGAGATGTATCAATCAATCCGACGTTTATCCATTTTCTAGAATAAAGAATAAGCACAGAGTCTGCGTTGAGCCTGCATCTTAAAAAGGCGTCCCCTCCTGAAACATTAAGAAATTCAAAGGAAAATCTTAATAGGTTTACTCCTTTCTTTAAAAATAATGTATCCTTTAGAACCCTTATGGTATCTTCCTTTAAAATATCAAAGCTTATATAGGTTGTCTCAGGAGGAATATCAAAGACATGTGCTTGCATACTTATCTTTAAAGTATCATTGGGATAGATTGTATCAGGAGATGTAGTTAAGTTCCTTATTCTAACATCTATCCCTCTTAGTTTTATCTCAAACTCTCTTTGTCTTATTACTGTATCAGAAAGGAACCTATAGCTGATCCTGTAAAAGTCGGTTAAGCCCTTTGGAGGGAGTCTCTTATAAAAGAAGGTATCTTTTTCTATATAAAGGGTAAATAAGTCGTTATCCTAGAAATTTGATTTTTAGTTTACCGCTCCTTTTTACAAGAACGTTCAGTTTCATCAGTTCACCGAAGAAATACTCAGGTTTTTCAGGATAAACCGCAATTAAACTATTACCCTCGTATAGAGGATACTCTCTTAAAGGCATTGCGTTCATCGATGGCCATAGATAAATTCCGTAAAATACGTTAACGGGCAAGGAGTCTAAGACAAATTTGTAATTAATTATTTTTTCAGGTAAAGAAAATTTTTTGATAATTGTGTCATTTGGTGGTATCAAAATTTTAAACTGATAATATTTTATAGGTGGGTTAAGTTTTTCTTCCCAATTAGTCTCTGCTTTACAGTAAATATTACATTTTCTAAATTTCAGAATCTTTTCTGAAGATGAGTAAAGTATTCCACTTATTGTATCTCGATTAGTTGCTGAAAGTAAAGGCGAGATATAGATCCCCTCTGAATCGGGGTTTAGAAGTTTTAGTCCAGTAGAATCAACCTTTATATTTTTTACAAATCCTGTAACAAATAAAAGTGTATCCTTTTCATAAAAAGGTAGAGAAATTTTTGAAAGTATCCTTGGATTAAGCTCATTTAAATTTCTAATTTTTAAATAAAATCTTGCAGTATCATTTTTTGAGTAAAACCTTTTATCAGTATAAGACACTGCAGAGATACGATAACTTTTATATTTTACTATTCTCCATAAAGTTTCACCGTTTAAACTAAATTCCATCGTATAGATTCCTTCAGGAATGTATAGCATATTTCTTAGATAGAAAGTATCAGAGTAAGTTGAGCCTACGGGAAGATAAAACTCTTTTAGATCAGACTCTTCGAACCATTTTACTTCTAAAAAGCCAGCACCTTTACTTGTTCTCTTGTTTTTAACGCTAAAAGGAACCAAAATTAAAGAATCATCCACATGAACATAGAATGTATCCTGTGTAATAAGATAAAAGTTTGGTTTAAACTTTTTCTTCCATGTTTTTGAAGTTAAAACGTTACCATTTAAGCTTAAAATGTCAAGCTCTATGTTATATTCACCTTTTTTTCAGGAAGGATAAACAGTGAATATAAGTGTACCATTTTTTGAAAAATATCTTTCTATAGTGTCTTTTCCTGAGGGGTGTGTTAGGATCGCCCTTAAGAATCTTAAATTTGCGTAGGGAAGATAAATTGGGAAGATGAATTTCATAAGTCCATTTTCGTCTGCGCCCTTTAAAATAATGGTGTCAATTTTTACATAACCTACAAGACCTGCATAGAGTACGCTTTCTGATGAGTCGAGGATCATCTCAGTATTTTTTTCAAAATCGCGGATACTGTATAAACTGCGGGATAAGGTACACTGCAGGAAATACTTTTCTCCTTTTCAGAATTTGCCTCAACTTCATCCTCTTTAGAATAAACTCTTACTATTTCTCCATCTTTTTTTATATAAAAGTATGTTTTATACAAGGTGTTTTTGTCGGAAGGATTTGTAATCCTATAACCAAGTGTAAATGATGTATCCTCATAGATCAGGTTTGTATCGACTTTTAAGTTTCCTTCACCCCTAAAATATAGTTTTTTAAGCTTGTATAATTTATTTTGGGTATATGTTGAAAGTAAAAGATAGACTGTGTCATCTTTTGCAAATTTTGGCTTTATATGGTAGTTGCGGTTAATCTTCTCACCGATTTTTATACGGAACGTATCTTTTATTGTATCTCCCTGGAATATAATCTTTGAAAACAGTTTCCCTTCACAGGCAAAAGGATTTAGAGTGAGTTTCATGGATATAGGATCATAATAGAATATATCGTGCGAAAATACTTCTGGAATTATATCAACATCTTGGGGTAATATTTTTAGTGAATCTATTAAGTAGATACTATTATTTTTATAGTGGAGTAGAAAGTTTCTATTTTTTTCTTTAAAGTTAAGCGAAAAGTTTTATAATTTTTTTATCGTTAAAAATTTTAAGCTTATAGTTTTCGATTTCGTCTGTATCGATTAGGGTTTCTTTATTTAAAAGTGTATCGTTATCGCGGATAAATCCTATCTCACCATAGATGGGCACTTTAGAGAGATTCCATATTTTTAAATTTATTAAGGATGAGTCACCATAAACGGATAGCCATCAAAAGAGGGTGAAATTTTAATTCCCAATTCTTGTGGAACAACTTCAAAAAAGTGGAAAGAATTTTTATTCAGTGGAAAATCGTCTTTACCAAGTAGAGAAAGTTTCGCTACGTATTTTCCAGGTGGAAAATGGTAAAAAGACGGAATAGAAAAGGTTGTATCCCATGAGCTATGAGGATTAAAATTATTTTTAAATATCTCTCCTCTATAGATTTCTTTAATTTTAACAGATGTATATTCTGCGTTGAATTTATAAATCGAGGGAGGAACATCTGTGATTTTATCTCTTTTTAAATAGAAATGAAATATAAATCCGTTGTAACCCCATGGAAATTTGAAGACATATTGAAGGAGAGAGTCAAGGGGATACCATTTAAAAAGTTCTGCGTATCTTTTTCTCTTCCATCCCCAGGAAAATCCCATAAAGTATGAACTTATTTTGCCGTGGTTCTCCTTATGGTCAAACTTGTAATTTATAAATTTTATTTCATTTTCTTCTGAGCTTCCGCTCCCGCGGAATACGATTCTCCCGAATAAGCCACCTGCAAAGAAAAATTTATTAACAGAAACGAGGAGGTATGAAGTATCTGTTAGAGTTAGGGAATAAAGAATGGGGTTTTGGAGTTCCTCTACGTTGAATCCCATTGCTTCTCCTATGAAGTAATCTTCTTTAACCTCTATCTTATTTCCATTTTTTGTGTATCTTTCAAGGGTTCCAAAAGTAGTTTGTGCCCATACTGAATTAAAGGGATCAATAAATATAAGTTCGTAGCTTTTTTCACCGAACTCTAAAACTTTATCTCCCGACAAAGTTAATTTAATTATTTTATTTTTGCCTTTATCGCTTACCCATATGTAATTTTCCTTATCAATTTTTATATCGACAAGGTCAACAAGGGCTGTATCAACTATAACGTCTAAAAGATTGAAATTTTTGTCAAGTTTAATAACTCTCGATTTACCCGACTCTACAAGATACAAAAAGCCATCTTTTGAGGTTATTCCCTTTGGATCAATAAAATCTCTACAAATACTTTCTATATACCCGAGTTTTCCTGTTCTACGAGGATTCAAGTTTGTAGGTTCATATTTTATTTTAAAAATTCTGTTTCCATCAGTAGTGATGTAAATGTAATTATCCATAAACGTTAAAGCATAAATTGAAGAAACACCTGGAATTGATAGGGTATCTAAAAATCGTGATATCCACCTAAATTTTTTACCAAGAGCTATTCTTAATGTGTCTTTTAATACAAAGGCATAAATAAGGCTATCTTTACCAAGGATATAGGCACGTGAACTTGTATAGTTAAAACTAGTTTTATCTTTATTTTTAGCCTTTTTATCTCTCGGATACTGTAGATAATAATAGTCTTCTTGAAAGAAACGAGTTGTATCATCTAAAACAAATTTTTCACTATCGTTTTTGACACCCTGAAGTTCAACCAAGTAATAGTTAATAGTATCTTTTGCACTAAAATGAACAGAATCAATGTAGGAAATATAGGTGCCAACTTTTAAAAGGAATTTTCTCTCATGAGAGGGATATATTGAAGAATTATTGAAATATCTTATATTTATAATTTTTTCTTGTTGAGGAAGATAAATTTCTCTATTCATTTTTAGATTTATGCTATCACAAGGGCCTTCTCTATAAAACACGTTGCGCATAATGCTGTTTTTTATTCCGGTTATTTTCTGGTGAAATCTTAGCTTTAAGGGAATTAAAGAGTTTTTCGGAAAGTGTAATCCACGAAATGAAAGGGTTTTAGTCTCAAGTGGTTCAAAGTATAGTGTCTCTTTTTCGTAGTGAGTGTTTCCGTGGATAAACGAGTATTCAAATCTTCTGGAAAGCTACCGTAATTTAAAAGTGGAATATGCACTGAGTCGTTGGGATTTTTAATTTCTATAGTAAAGGGAACTCCAAGGTCCATAATTAGGGGGGATCTCACTTCCCAGACATGAGTATCACTTAGTGTGTTGAACGGGAATTTGCCTTCTCCGTAATATTCCCCTATCCCAACGTTATCTGGTACATAAAATGAGTCAGGAATAATAACTGTTTTTCCTGGTTCAATTACAAAGTTCCATTCTTTTTTTTCTGCAGAGGGTGGTTTAAAATATCCCCAGCTTCTGAATTTCAGATCTGTGTAACCAAAGATTTTATAATAGAACTTATGGAATTTACCTGGAATTAAGATCCTACATGGTCCCCCATAAGGATTAAGTATATCATTATAAGGACCAGATCCTCCCCCTATAATTCTTGTGTATCCAAACAGCATAAAATGAGTGTATATAGGGATGCCACTTCTTTTAAAAACTGAGCAAAACCTACCATTCACATAGCCTCTATAACAATAGCCCATGTAAATGGGTGGAATTTCGAGATTGTAATCCGTTATTTTCAAAATAATTGTGTTTCTGTGACCGGCACTATCGATCCAGCCTTTTGCTAAGATAAATTCTCTTTGAATTGAACCGTCCATACCTCCCCAAAGCAATATTCGCACAAAGAGTGAGTCATTTATTATCTTTTTGTTTGATGGGTTTTTAAATATAGGAACGAGTGCGATAGAGTTACCGGATGTAAGTATTCTTTGGGGTGCTAAAGAAAACATATAGAAGCTATCGATTTCAGGAGATAAAATCCAGCTTATTAACTCCTGTGTATCTGCATCTTTGTTTACTATAAAAGAAAGAATTTTAAATTCCGCTTGAGGGAAAATAATATTTTTTGTGATAGGTATTTTTTCATTAATTAGAAAATAATTTGAGTCGGTAATTATATGGGTATTTTTAAATGAGTAAAAGCTATCTCCTCGAG
>JBCNVI010000001.1:171269-172100 GCA_039630235.1 Candidatus Hydrothermales bacterium
AGCGTATCCTTGTAATAAATACTTTTGGTGTAGTTCAAGCTATCAAAATAAATTCTAGGTAAAATTTTGATACTGCAGGCGTGTGCTCTGGTATGTTCTGTTTTGATTATTAATAAATAGTTCCCCCTTTTATAATCCTTTCTTAATGGAATAAATACTGTATCTTTATGAACCAGGTTATCATACAAGGGAATTTCTTGTGGAAAAGAGTCTAAGTTAAGTTTATATATAAATACAATTGGATAAGTTTCATATTTGCCTTTTACTAAATTGTGTAATTTTCTTTCAAATTTTATAGGTTCTCCTTCAAGTATAGTTATTAATAATCTATAATTTATATTCAGTAAATTTTTTAGGTATGCGGTTATAAATTTTTATCCAGTCTCTTTAAAAATATAGTCAAACTCAATTGTATCAGGATAGGTAAGGTTAACCTCTTTTTCAAAAATTATGCTATCCCTAAAATCATTTTTAATCACAAATGATGAATATATATTTTAAATCTAACGGGTAAACCAACTTCGTTACCAAAACTTCTTACTATATTTATGTAGGGATTCCTTATTCTTTCTCCTCTCATACCAAACCCCTTAGTAAGTCGATAAGACTCACTAAAACTATATACTACCCTGCTCCATCTAGTATACGCGAAGAATCTATCTATCCACGTTTTTTCCTCATATGGTAAAAATGTTATGTATTCTTTGTAAATAAAGTTCGTTATTAGTCCAACTTTCTTCAATAAGAATCTCAAAGTATCACTTGTAGTATTTTTAAAGTACGCCTTAACCTTTATGTGTCTTGGAGTAACCGGATACTCATCATTTACAG
>JBCNVI010000001.1:172464-173860 GCA_039630235.1 Candidatus Hydrothermales bacterium
CCCATAAAATTGAATTTCTTAATATATTTTTTGAAGCTCGAAAATTTTGCCAATGCGCATTAGCATAATCATCATAAAAGTTTCCTAAAAATACTCCACCTTTACCATATCTGTAAAATACAAAACCAGGTTTACCAGAAGATGTTCCCCTCAAAATAATATGAGAATTCTGCGGGAGGGATTCAAAAAAACCATCAACATCAGCTGAAAAAGGTTAAAAACTTATAGAGTATATTGCTGGATGCAAAGAATCAACAAATGTAGAGTGTGATGAGCAACTCTGGTCTTCTTGCCAGCCGTAACCTGATGGTGAAAGTGGAAGCACCTCAAAATCTTCACCCCTTGGCTGTGTAAATACATACAAATACCCACCATTTCTTACAAATCTTTCCATCTCACTTTTAAATTTGGTATCGTTCTTTTTACCCGCTAAAGCACCAGATGGTATAACCAAAAATCTTAAGTTTCTTTTATTAACACCCCATAAACTCTAAGAGTATCTCTAGTGCTATAATCTACTCCTCAGTGCCAATCGTACCTCCCATTCAAGTTCCTCGGACCATAATCTGAAGTAATACCATAATTAAAAGGAGGTAAAAGATCCTGAGAAAAAAGAAAAGTTACCAGACAAAAATTGATGAAAATTAATTTTTTTCATTTCTTACCCTTTAATAACAAAATTAAGAGCTCATCCAAGAGATCATCAAAGGAAACTTCAAACGATTGAGAAGCAGGTAGATCGTGCCATCCACCATTTAAACCAATTTTTTGTCCTTTCTCACATCAGGAGCGAAACTCCACTTCCTCCCATTAATTTTCCCCTCAGCCCTTACTACCTTTGTTCTCCCCGTCTCTACATCCAAAAAGAAAAGGTGTCTAATCCATTTACCGCCCATCTCTTTACTTATATAGCCCCCTATTATCTTACCATTGGGTGAAATTATAAACGAACCGAAGGCTTCCTCTCTTTTCTTCACCACTTTCACTAACCCATTCCCCAAACTGTCAAAAACCACTAGATGAATCTCCTCATTATGCGGCGGAGCAAAATACTTAAAAAAACACCCTACTACCATCCGCAGACACTCCCTCCTCCGTAACATCACCAGGAGCAGAACTGAAATGAACCTCATATACCCTTCTTCCAACAGTCTCTCCCTTTTTGTTTATAAACTCCAACTCACAAGACGCTACTCCAACCCAACTAACCTCATAATAATTCCACCTAATATACCTATCATGAAACTCCTTACTCAAATACTCCTTAGGCAACAACCGAATGTTCAAAACTAAATTTCCTTTTTCTGAAACAATAAACTTAGTCCCCTTTCGCCAATCTCTCTTAAGTTCCCTTTTTACCCTGCCATCCGGAGAAAGTATAATCACCCTTCCACGC
>JBCNVI010000001.1:173921-203421 GCA_039630235.1 Candidatus Hydrothermales bacterium
CTATAACAATTACTCCTACAACGAGAGCTTTCGTAAAAACTTTCATACCAAGCCCCCTTTCAAATAAATGAATAATATCGTTTCACGTGTGCACATTTCAATTTTTGCCCTACTTTACTTGTGGCAAATTGTAAAATTAGCTAAAGAAAACAAGATTGAGAGTTAATAATTAGGTTGTGGATGAGTAATAATAAATAAACTCTTGAACCTAAAATAAGCACACAATTGAAGACACTTATAACTTATGCTTTCTCACCAAGAATCCTCTTGGCAAGTTCTCTTTTTTCTTCCTTTGTTTCTGCAAGAATAAAAAGCGCGATAAGCCTAAATCCTTCATCCATTCTCCTAAATCCCTCATCAATTTTTTGAAGCATCATAATGGTGCTTTCTCTTATAATTTTTCCATTCCTCCAAGCCATATACCCTACCGCACCCGCAAGCAACGTAACACCAACTCCCACTAAACTTAAAGCAGTCTCTATACTGAAATAATAAAAGAATTTAGCTAAAAATTCAATTAGATGGATAAAACATTATGTAAATACAAAAGCAGCCTAATCTCTCTTAAGCCTTATTTAAAAAGAATAAAACTTTTCGCCCTAAAAATAGATTTAAAAAAATAGTTGCAAAATGTATACTACTTTCTCAAACTCAAATTGAAAAATAAACAAAAAATTAAAAATTTTTTAATCTGTTTTTAATTTAATCATATACCCGCTATTTTCACCTCATCATAACCATTTCTTATAAAGGCAACCGGCATTGTCTCAGTATTCGTGTAATAACCAAATTCTAAATTTATACTTATTGCAATCACACCCGCCTTCCCCCCGGTATATTTCTCAAGAATCTCTATCCCTCTTAAACAAGCCTCACTCGGAGGTAGTCCCTCACTAACTCTATCACAAATAAACTTTGCTAAAATAACCCTCATTATCGCTTCCCCTAAACCAGTAGCAGAAGCTGCACAAACTGAATTGGCATAAGTCCCACAACCAGGACAGGGAGTATCACCTACTCTCCCATCAAGCTTAAAAAAAATCCCTCCAGTTGAGGTACCCGCAACAATATTACCACTTTCATCTACAGCACAGGCACCAACAGTACTCCCACCAAAAACACCATACTTTTCTCTTATCCATTCCCAAGTCTTAGACATCTCTTTCTTAAACTCCTTTTTCTCTTTTTCCAGAAATTCATAGTAGAGTTTTAATTTTTCTTCACTAATTAAATTTTCTTTTTTGAAACCCTCAAGAAGAGCAAACTCTTCAGCTCCCTTGCCAACTAGTAACACATGATCTGTTTTTTCCATAATTTTTCGCGCTATAAGTATAGGGTTTTTAAAGTTACTTATTGCAGCAACGGCTCCAAATTTTAAACTTTTTCCCTCCATTATAGATGCATCAAGCTCAACATTACCAGTTGCCGTAAGAGCAGCACCAAATCCAGCATTAAAATACGGATTATTCTCCATCTCTACAATTGCAGCACAAACGGCATCAACTGCACTCCCCCCATTTTTTAAAACTTCAAAACCCCTTTCACAGGCAATTTTCACTCCCTCCCTTGCTTTAATTTTATCTATATGCTTACCAGCACCACCATGCACTATTATTCCAAAATTTTTCATCTTTAAATTACCTCCTTTTGATTACTCAAAAAAATTATAGGAAAATTTATAAATGGAAAACTATAGTGAAGTTCTAAAGGACAAAGAGATTAAAGAGAAAATTGAAAAATACGTCAAAATACTGAAAGAGGTAAATGAAAGAATAAATTTAATTAGTAGAAAAGATTTGGAGAATATTTATAAGAAACACATAACAGAATCTCTTTTCTATCTTGATATCATAAGGGGGAAGAAAATAGTAGATATCGGTTCAGGTGCTGGCTTTCCTGGGATCATACTGGCAATTGTCAAGAAAGGTTGCGATTTTTATCTGATTGAGAGAAATAAAAAGAAGGCAGAATTTTTAAGAAAGGTAAAAAGAGAACTAAATTTAAAAAATGTAAGAATTTATGACTGTGATTTAGAAGATTTTGATGAAAATGAAGAATTTGAATTCGTTTCAAGAGGTGCTGGATATGAGAAAATTCTAAAAATATTAAAAAAGAAAAGATTTAAAGGCTACTTTTACCCAATTTTGCCCTACCAAGAGGAAAAATATGCATATAAAGTCTTTACAAATAGGCTAACAAACAAAAGAATAAAAATAGGGATAATAGAAATTTAAGAAAGAGAAAAAAGCTCCACCGAACCCTGAGAAACCTGCCTTAACGAAAACCATTTAAATTAAAATAGGCGACGTTTCCTCTTATCTTCACTTGCTGCCGAAAGAATAAAGAGAGAAAACTTACTTCAAGGCCTTAGAGCACTTAGAGCACCTTAGGTATTAAAGGGGTGAAGAACCCATCAATAAAAAGGAGACAAGTCGGGCCGGTAAAAAGACAAACGACTCAATTAAGGGAATTCCTAAAAGTGACGAAAAAACTATTAAAGAAGTTAAAATTAAAACTCCATAGGGCTCAAGTATTCTATATCTTAACTTCCACTCAAAGGGCAAAAAAATCGACAAAATTCTTGAACCATCAAGCGGTGGGATAGGTATCAGATTAAAAAAAGCAAGAATTAAATTTATTATATAAGTGGAAAGCAAGATTTTATAAAAGAAATAGATAAATAAATTTTGTGAAGTATCGGGGAAAAATTTTAATATGAAAGAGATAAAAACAGCCAAAATTAAATTTGAGAGCGGTCCTGCTAAAGCAACTTTTGCAAAATCTTTTTCAGGATCACGAAAATAATAAGGATTAACCGGAACTGGCTTTGCCCATCCTATATGAATTAAAAAAAGCAGTATAAAACCTATAGGATCTATATGTGGTATCGGATTTAAGGTTAATCTCCCAGTACTTCGTGGTGTAGGATCTCCTAACCTATCAGCCACTAAAGCATGAGAAAATTCATGAACCGTAAGAGCTAATAAAATCCCAGGCAAAAAAATAATTAAGCTAACTAAACTATCCATATATTAAAATTTTACTAAAATCTCAAGTCTCCTGTTTTTCTTTTTCCCTTCCTCAGAATTCTCATTACTCAAAGGACGAGAGGACCCAAAGGCAGAAACATAAATTCTTTCGGGTGGAACATCACCCTTTGCAATTAAAAACCTAACCACTTCAGTCCCCCTTCTTGCCGATAACTCCCAATTTGTAGGAAATAGATCCTTTTTAGTTTTTATAGGCTCATTGTCTGTATGTACCTGTAACTCTATCTCTTTGTAAGAAATCTCCTTCAAAATCTCACTGATTCTTAGTAACCTTTTTTCTCCATCCTTTGAAAGAGTGTAACCCCCTGGCAAAAAAATATCATCAGTAAATACTAAAATCTTTAGAAAATTAAACTTTGTCTCAACACTAAAGTCCTTTGAAAGTTCCTCCTTTGCCTTTAAAATTGGAAGAGGTAAATTAAAGGCTATAGTATCTTTTCTTGTTAAGTTTAAACCTTCAAATTCTCTCGAAAGTTTTAAGGCTAAGATTTCATTTTCTTTTTTTAAATCTCTTATAAGAAGTTGCTGCGGTAAAACTATAAAAAAGTATCCTATAACCGGCAAAGTAATAAGAAAAACAAATAACATAAAAATTAAAATGTTCCTAAATTTCAATTCCTCCCTCCTCAAACAGATAACGCTTTATTTTCTGAGTAGTAGTCTTTGGAAACTCTTCATCCCTTAAAGAAAAAGACCTTATCCTTTTATAATCAGCTAGCTTTTTATTCACCTCTTCTATTTCCTTTCCAATCCAATCATTTAATAGGTCTTCCGTAACATCAACATTCATTTGCTTTGCCCTATTATCTATTTCCTCATAATCCGGATATATTATAGCATGTAGAATTTCTGTTTTAGTCTTAGGATGAATTTTAGCTAAAACAAGACACTCCTTTATAATAGGAGACTCAAGCAATTTTTCTTCTATCTCTTCTGGATAGATATTTTTACCACCCTTTGTCACTATTACAGACTTTTTTCTTCCTGTTATGTAAATATATCCGTCTTTATCAATATATCCAAGATCTCCTGTTAAAAACCATCCTTCTTTAAAAGCTCTTTCTGTGGCTTTCTTATCTTTGTAATAACCGAGCATAACGTTGTCACCCTTTACAGCTATCTCACCAATACCATTTTCATCAGGATCAATTATCTTAACCTCTACTCCCGGAATTGGGGGGCCAACAGAGCTAATCTTATTTTTACCTTTTGGAGGATTAACCGAAACAACGGGAGCAGTTTCAGATAGTCCATAACCTTGATATATGGGAAACCCTAACCTTTGAAGCCCAACTCCTACCCAAGTTGGTAAAGCCGCTCCTCCTGAAATTATATACTTTATCTTCCCAAAACCCATTCTTTCTCTAATGGTCTTAAACAATATCTTAGATGATTTTTTACCTGTTAAAGGATCAAGAAGGTTTGACAAAGAAGACATAGCCTTAAAAAGACTTTTCTTAGGCAAAGATAAACTATTTATGTTTTTCATTATCCCAAGATATAACTTTTCAAGAAGAAGAGGTACTGTTAAAAATACAGTTGGTTCAGTATCCCTTAGGTCTTCGAGGAGCTCACTCGGTTTTAAGGATCGAGCATAGGTTATTTTCGCTCCTACATAGAGCGGTGCAAGAAAACCACATGTCCCTTCAAAAACATGGTGTATCGGTAAAACAGAGAAAAGATGATCGTTTTCGTTAAAATCAAAAATTTTTAAAACTGATTCAATATTAGAGATAATGTTTTTATGTGAAAGCATAATACCTTTTGGTGTTCCAGTAGTTCCAGAGGTGTAAAGAATAACGGCTAAATCTGTAGGATCTCTATCTACAGGAACCTCTAACTTTTCTTTATGTAAAATCACATCTTGAAATGAGGTCACCTTTCCATCTGAGTCAGGAAACGAAATGATCTCAACTAAACTTTCAACTTTATCCTTTATTTCTAAAATATCTTCAACAAACCTTTTACTTACAAAAATGAATTTGCTTTCTGAGTGTCTTAAGAAATGCTCCCAATCAGATGAAGAAGCTCTTGCATCTAAGGGTACACAAACTCCTCCTGCCCATTGTATCCCAAGATAAGATATACCCCACTCAGGCATATTCTCTCCTAAAACAGCAGCCCTATCACCCCTTTTAAACCCTTTAGATTTGAGATAACCTCCTATGGATTCAACCATTTCAAGCGCTTCTGAGTATAAAAAAACCTGGAAAGTATCTCCTCTTCTTATTCTCGAAAACATATTATCTTTAGATATATGACACCCCCTTAAAAAAATATCAGCTATCTTTTTCATATTTTAATTATGTTTCAATTTATTTGATAAATTCCATAATTTTGCATATTTTATAAAGGTATGAAAAGAAGAGCATATTGCAAGAATAAAGCCGTGAAAACCGTCAAGAAAACCAAGTCTTAAAAAATACATCCTAAGAAAAAAATAAAGTGGTCTAAGTGTTAAATCTAAAAGTGAAGCTTTTTTACCTTTATTAAAAAGTTCTTTTGCTGAAAGTTCTGTATAGTAATTTAACTTGTTAATATAGTGGAATAAATCAGGATCAGTAAAGTGTATTATTTTTCCCCTTTTTATTTTTTTAACCTTTCCATCTACTAAAATTTTCTCATGAACTATATTATCTGAAATTTTTGCCTTATTTTTTTTAAAGACACGTAGGCTGTAGTCAGGATACCATCCACCAAAGCGAATTAATTTTCCTAAAAAGTAGGAAGCCCTTATTAAATAAAAGCCATCTGCTGAATTTTTTTCTATTTCTTTTAAAATTTCATGAGCAAGAATTTTTTCAATTTGTTCATCTGAGTCAAGAAAAATAACCCACTCTGTTTTTACCTTTGAGAGGGCAAACTCTCTCTGATTTTTAAAATTATCAAATTTTCTTTCAAAAATTGTAACATTTTTCTTTTTTAATATTTCTAAAGTTTTATCAACAGAACCACCATCAACAACTATTATTTCATCACAAAAATAAAGAGAATCTATTGCTTTTTCTATTGTATTTTCAGCATTTAAAGCGATAATAACGCCTGTTATTTTACTCAGAGAAGTTTAATCCCTTCTTTCTAACTTTTCAAGGAGAGATCTTAACTTTTCAGCTCTTTTTGGATGTCTAAGTTTCTTCAGTGCTTGAGCTTCAATCTGTCTTATCCTTTCCCTTGTTACTCCAAATATTCTACCTACTTGTTCAAGAGTCATAGGTGGATGAACTCCCAAACCAAACCTAAGTTTAATAATCTTTTGTTCTTTAAGTGTAAGAGTAGAGAGAATCTCATCTATAGTTTTTTTAATTATGGTTTCACGGGAAAGCTCAGCAGGTGTCTTTGTAAATTGATCTGCTATTATCTCCTCCATCACACCATCTTCATCTTTTCCTATAGGTTTGTCAATAGAAAGTGGTTGATGAGAAACTTCCAGAGCTTGTTTGATCTTTTCCTCAGGTAATCCAAGTATATCTGAAAGTTCTCTTACAGTGGGTTCTCTCCCATAAGTTTGCAAGAAGTCCTTCTGAGCTTTTGAAATCTTTGTAAGAGTCTCAATCATATGAACTGGAACTCTTACTGTTCTTGAATTGTCAGCAATGGCTCTTGTTATAGCCTGTTTAATCCACCATGTTGCATAAGTAGAAAATTTGTAACCTTTTCTATAATCAAACTTCTCAACAGCCTTTAATAAACCAATATTACCCTCTTCTATAAGATCAAGAAACTCTATTCCTCTATTCATAAACTTTTTTGCAGTTCCTATAACAAGTCTTACATTACCTTCGACCATTTTCTCTCTTGCATAGTTATAATCCCTTTTAGCCTTTTCTATTTCTTCTTTAATGTGAATAAGTTCATCAAAACTGAGACCAAGTTTTTTCTCATATTCTTTAATGGAACTTTTTAAAAGAGTCAGATTTTCTCTTAGCTCTGTATCGACATGGCCGTCTTTTTCTTTATTTTTAAGTTCCTCTTTCATTCTTCTATATTCTGTAGTTAGATTCTCAAGTGTCTTTATTTCTTCATATAGCCTTTCTATATTCTCATAAACATAGGGAAATTTAGGAACAATTTTTGAAAATAACTTTTTAAGTTGCTTAGTCTCTTTCTCAGTTAAAGTCCTTAAAATCTTTTTTTTCTCCTCAAAAACCTTACTATAAAACTCGAGAAATTCTTCAATACCCTTTTTAACTCTCCTTTTTTCCTTTCTATTAACTAGCTTATTTGTCCAATAACTTGAATCTACTTCTAAAATTTCCTCAGGTTGCAATTCAAGGTCTTTTATTTTCTTCAAAAAATAAACGAATCTTTTTAATCCAAAATCTGTACTAAAAAGTATCTCTTTCATCTTCTCCTTGGCATCATGAATCATCTTGGAAAAGGCTACCTCTTCCTCCTTTGTCAAAAGCCTTAGTCCTGATATTTGCTTTAAGTACGTTTTAACAGGATCATCTTTTACTCTAATTTCATATTCTTCAATCTCTCTATCTTTTCTTTTCTCCTCATCCTCCACTATCTCTATTCCTTCAACAAACAAGGCCTCCATAACCTCATCAACAAGACTTGGAGGCAAATTCACTGTTAATTCGTTTAAATCCTCTTGTCTTATTTGCTTATACTTTTTAGCTTTTTTCATAACCTTATCTATAACACTCTGAACTAAGGCTTGTTCAATTTCTCTTGGATCTATTTCCTTAATTTCTTTTTTATTTTTCTTTACACTTCTTCTTGGCATTTTTCTCCTCCCACACTATTTACCCAGGATTTGAACCGATACTACTTCTAATCTCTTTCCACTCCTTGAAAATCTTTTCTTTCTTTAATATCTTATCCATCCTATTTTTAAGTTTTTCAAAGGCCTGCTCATATAATAGATTTTCTTCTCCTTGCTTACTAAAAGAAACATACTTCTCCCTTGATTTAAAAATTGATTCCAGTATTTTTTTTCTCTCATTCTCTTTCAAATCAAAGAGAACATCCTCAAAGGTTTCACCATTAAGTATCCTTAGCGTTAATCCTCTTAAAATTTCACTTCTAAAAACCCTATGATCTATACCTCTATTTTCTAATTCTTCTTTATTGAACTTGTTAAAAAAAGCGATAATCCCAAAAAGAGTAAATTCTGAAGATAAAGCAGTACTCTCAACTTCCTTTTCCTCCTTTGAAGAAATTGATTCTAGCTTCTTTTTTATATAATCTGGTGAAATTAAGAATTTTTCAGATAATTTTCTAATGAACAATTCTTTTTCAATGTCATTAGGTATAAGAGATATAAAGTTTATTAAATCAGTTAGTAGAGCACTCCGAGCGTAAGTGTCTGAAAGGGGAGTTTCGGGAAAGAGAGCATCCAGAAAATCTTTGGAGCTAGCTATTACTTTATCCATATCTTCTTTACTTTTTTTTCTTAAAAATGAATCAGGATCTTCATCTTGAGGAAGTTCAGATATTTTTACTTTTAAGCCTGCTTGAAGTAAAAAGGGCAAAATCCTTTTTCTACTATTTCTACCTGCATCATCTCCATCATAAAGCACTATAATGATATCTGCAAATTTTTTAATTAACAGGGCTTGTTCTATTGAAAAGGCAGTTCCAAGAGGAGCCACTGTATTTTCAAATCCATTCTCTACCATTCTCATAACATCAGTATAACCTTCAACCAGTATAATTGTATTTTCTTTTTTTGCTCCATTTTTTGCAATATCTATACCATAAAGATTTTTGTTTTTTTTAAAAATTTTAGACTCAGGAGAATTTAAATATTTTGGCTCCCCATCAAAGGCTCTACCCCCAAAGGCGACACACCTAGAGGAAATATTAAAAATTGGGAAAATAATTCTATCTCTAAAAAAGTCCCTTATAACTCCCTGTGAACCTGTTATAAGGCCAGCTTCAAGAAGAAGTGATGGGTTTATTCCCTTTTCTCTTGCCTTTTTAATTATAAATTCACCTTCAGGGGGTGCATACCCAATTCTAAATCTTCTTATTGTACTCAATTTAAAACCCCTAGACTCTAAGTAATTCCTCGCCTTCTCTCCTATACTTTCAAATAAAACTCTCTCGTATTCAACTAAAGCAAATTCTATAACTTCAAAAAGCCTCTCATTTTCTTTATCTTCACTTAAAGATTCTCCTTTCAATTCAATTCCAGCTTCTTTTGCAAGATTCTTTAGTGCCTCGAACTTTGATATTCCCTCCATTTCCGAGATAAGATGAATTAGATTTCCGGATTTTCCACATCCAAAACAGTAAAAAAGACCTCTTTCAGAATCAAATGAAAGTGATGGCTTTCTATCAGGATGAAAGGGACATATAGCTTGATAACCCCTGCCAACTTTTTTAAAATTTAAATATCTTTTAGCTACTTCAATCGGAGAAATTGCTGAAATTATCTGATTATAAATACTCATAATTTCCTAAACCTGATTACCGTCACCCCTTCTCCTCCCTCATTCCATGAGGGGTGGTAAAATTCTTCAATAAAATCCATATTTTTAATAACATCAAAAACGAGCTTTTTCAAGATGCCTTTTCCTTCTCCGTGAACTACCCTCACTTCGTTATATCCAGCAGCTCTTGCATCATATAAGAACCTCTCTAAAATCTCCTCAGCTTCTTCTTTGGTCATCCCTCTTATTGACAAAACTCTCGGAGGTAAAGGAAATGTATAGGAATCTACTCTAGCTTTTTCCTCTTTAGGTTCTTCCTTTTTTTCTCTTAGAAAATTTATTGGTACTTCAACTTTTTTGCCACCAATTTCGAGTAGTGCCCTATCTCCCTTTAAGTCTATAAGTTTACCGTAGCTAGAGCTACCCCTTAAGGAATAGATTTCGCCTATTTTAAGAGATTCTAATTCAACTTTTTCTGCTTCTAACTCCTCCTTTTTTTCTTCTATTTTTTTAATTGCCTCCTTTAAAATTTTCTTTTCTTTCTTTACTTCAAACTCCTTAAGTATTTTTCTTATCTCTTCGCTAAACTCCTCTATCTTTTTCTTTAGCTCTCTCTTATATTCCTGTTCAATTTTTTCTTTTTCCTTTCTAAGTTTTTCCTTTTCTTTATTTAGTTCTTCCCTTTCTCTTTCGATTTCGCTTTTTAGCATATAAATTTTATCTATTAATTCTTGAGATTGAGGCATTTTTTGGAAAATTGACTCAGGTAAACCGCATTTTCTTGCCACAAAAGTTGCAAAGCTGGGAGAGATTTTCATCACCTCAATTTTATACGTGGGTTTTAAAGTATCAAGATCAAGGGTAAAGGCAGATATTAATATTCCCTTTTCATCTCTTAGGTAGGCTTTAATTTTGTCATTGTGGGTCGCACATAAAGTTTTTATTTTTCTGTCTCTTAAATCTCTTAGTATACCTACTCCTAAATTTCCACCCTCTTCTGGATCAGTATTCCCCATAAACTCATCAAGAAGAACAAGCTTATGTTGTGAAGGATCATTTATTGAATTTTTTATTTCTTCAAGATAGAGTGTAAAGCTAGAAAAGCCCTCTTCAATTTTACTTCTTTCTTCAAAACCGGCCATAAAAATTTTGTCAGGGATATAAAAGTAACTTAAAGAGGAGGCTGGAACAGGTATTCCCCTTTTTATCATTCTTATAAGTAGGTGTATAGCCTCAAGAAAAGTAGTCTTTCCTCCTCCATTAGGACCTGTTACAAGTAAAACTTCCTTCTCTTCGCCAAATTCTATATTGTAGGAAACACATTTTTTATCTAAGATAACTTTTAAAAGTGGATGATAACAGTGAACTAGTCTAAATTTTCTTTCTTTTCCAAATTGAGGTATTTCTCCTGAGATTCTATTTGCAAATAAGTAAATAGCCTGAAAATAGTCTAATTGTGTAACAAAGCTTACAAGCTCGTCTATCTCATTTTTTAAATCGTTATAAATCAGAAAAATTTGATTTAATATTCTTTTTTCCTCTTCTTTTTCAAGTTCTTCAAGATGTCTGAACTTAACGTTTAGATTTACAATTTCATCAGGTTCAACAAAGTAACTTTCTCCACTTCTTGAATAAGATACAAGTATTGTATTTGGTAATAAAGCCTTTAGGCATAAAGTAAATCTGCCTTCTTTATAGTGTATCTCCTCATCTCTAAGTACATTTTCTTTTTTGATATCTTCAATAATCATTTTCATCTTCTTTTCTATTTCCCTATAGAGACTTCTCTTTTTTTCCCTTATACTCTGGAGAGCTGATGATGCAGAATCTTTTATGTTTCCTTCATCATCGAAGGTAAGCTCAAGTCGCTGGTATAAAGACAAGATAGACTCATTTATTGGTAGAAAGTAATCCGCATCCTGTTTGATGCTTGTTATTTCTCTTCTTATTTCAATAATTCTTCGTAAATAGTCTCTAAAACTGACAAAATACTTTGAAATTGAGAGGGAGGTGTCATACTTTTTAAACTCAGGGATAGAAAAAGTTTTTTTTCTAAGGAGTTCGTTATATTTTTTATAGTTCTCGTATCTCTCTCTAATCTTATCTATTTCTTGCTCTTCCTTAAGCTCATATAAATATCTTTTACCCTCTTCTGTTTGTATAAACTGAGAAATAAAATTTAAGATCTTTTCCAAAAGTTTACTTTTTTAGTTTTTCTTGTAATTGTCTTAGTCTTCTTAGGGCTCTTCTCCTTGCTGTTGCTAACTCTCTTCTTTTTCTTTCAGATGGTTTTTCATAATGTTCTAATCTTTTAAGGTCATCCATGATTTTATCTCTATTTAGAACTTTTTTAAATCTTTTTAGTAAGTCTTCAAAGCTTTCTCCCTCTCTTAGTTTTACGCCTGTCATAAACTTATGCCTCCTTTTAAAGTCAAATTGGGAGTTGAACCCTTTATCCGGGAGGCCATCCTAAAATTCTCCCTCCAAGCAAATGAAAGTGAAGGTGAAAAATACTTTGACCTGCATCTTTTCCATCATTCACCACAACCCTATAGCCTCTTTCCAGCTTTTTTTCAAGAGCTATTCTACTTATTACATACAATATATGTCCTATTAAATTTTTATCGCCAGCACTAATTTCCCTGAGAGAACTTATGTGCTTTTTGGGAACAACCAGAATATGTGTAGGTGCCTGAGGATTTATATCTTCAAAGGCTAAACAGTTTTCATCCTCATAAACTATTTTTGATTCAATTTCTTTATTCACAATTTTGCAAAATATACATTCCATTTATTGGCCCCTCCTTTCTGATAAATATAAAAAAACCATACCGGCAAAAAGGAGTGCTGTTTCTGTCCTTAAGGTTCTAAGGCCTAAATTCCACTCATTAAATCCAATTCCTTTTAGAAAATCTATCTCATCTTGTGTAAAAGAACCCTCTGGTCCTGCAACTATTACAACTTTTCTAAAATTATCTTCTTTAATTTCGGGTCTTGTCTTTACCCTCTCATTTAATAAAATTTTTAAATCATAATCACTAACTAAATTACCAAACTCAGACAAGCTAACTGGTTTTTCTACAATAGGTAAAACACTTCTTTTTGATTGTTTCATAGCGGAAATTGCTATTTTATTCCACCTTAAAACTTTGTTTTCACTTGGATCTACAACTGTTCTTTCTGTTAAAAGTGGGAAAAACCTTGTAACACCTAGTTCTGTGCCTTTTTCTATAAGAATATCCATCCGCTCTCCTTTTAAAACACCACAGGCAAAGGCAAGATCAAAAGGGATCTCGTTTGGTTTTCTTCTTTTCTCAATAATTTTGCCTTCTGCATATCCATCCTCAGTTTTTAAAAGCACAACTGTATACTCATCCCCCTCCCCATTTACTACCTTTATCACATCACCCTGCCTTTTCCTCAAAACTTTATGAAGATGTATATACTCCTGCCCAAAAATATATACTCTATCATTTTTTATGTCCTTTTTGGGAACATAAAAGTATCTTATATCCATTATTTTTTTATTTCTAGTAACTTTTTCAAAATTTCTCGTTCTTCTTTAGAGACCTCTTTTGGTATATAAACGTCAACTTCTACGTAGAGATCGCCCTTTTGGCCGTTTAGGTCACTTATTCCGTGTCCTTTTACTTTAAAAACCTGTCCTGTTTGTGTTCCGGCTGGTATATGTATCTTTACTTTCTTTCCATTTAGGGAATCAACGTAAATTTCCCCTCCTAAAACTAAAATGGGATAGGGGACTTTAACTTTTGTTTTTAAATCTTTACCATGTCTTTCAAAAGTTTCACTTTTAATCTCCTCAATAACTACAACTAGATCACCAAATTCTCCACCTCTTATTCCTGCATTACCCATTCCCCTTAATCTCAAAATATTTCCATCTTCTACTCCCTTTGGTATATTTATTTTTATCTTTTCATCTTTGAGTACTCTACCGGTTCCACCACAGATTTCACATTTATCTTTTAAAACTTTTCCAGAGCCACGACAGGTTGGACAGGTTGATTGAGTAACAAAGTGACCAAAAAAGGTTCTTCTTTCTTCTCTTATGAAACCTGAGCCGCGACATGTATTACATGTAGCATAAGATCTCGACTTGGAACCTAACCCCCCACAGGCTTCGCATCTTACGTATCTTTTAATAGCAACCTTTTTAGTTACTCCTGTATCAATCTCTTCAAGTTTTAACGGTATTCTTATTCTTAAATCCTCACCGCGCTGTGAAAAAAACTCTTCCCTTTGTCTTGTCCTTTCCCCCCTAGGTTCAAAGATAAAGTCAAAAAAGGACCTCCCAAATCCGAACTCCTCAAAAATTCTTCCTATATCACCGAAAATATCCTCAAGATCTTCAAAGTGAGAAAAATCTCTCCATGTAAAGTCTCCCTCTCTAAATACACCGGCTCCCTTTAGTCCCTCGTGTCCGTACCTATCATAAATCTCTCTCTTTTTAGGATCACTTAAAACTTCATAAGCCTCAGAAATTTCCATAAATTTCTTTGCTGCCTCTTCTTTGTTTGTAGGATTCCTATCCGGATGATACTTTAAAGCTAGTCTCTTATAGGCCTTTTTTATTTCCTCCTGAGTTGCATCCCTACTTACTCCCAAAATCTCATAGTAATCCTTCTTTGCCATCTAATACTTTTATTCTATAACCTCATAATCTGCGTCAACGGTTTTTTCTTTTCCCTTACCCTCTTTCTTTTCTTCAACTTTCTCTTCGGAAGACTTTCTTTCCTTTCCTCCTTCTCTTCCTCCAAAACCACTTGCTCCTGAAGTAAAATCAGATCTTACACCACCACGCTGGTATATCTCTTCAGTTGCTTGATACCAAGCCTCCTGCAACTCCCTCATTTTATCCTTTATGTAAGAGGCATCATCTTTTCTTAGAGCCTCTCTGAGTACATTTAATTTTTCTAAAACTTTCGACTTTTTATCTGGTTGAATCTTATCCCCTAAATCCCTAAGAGATTTTTCTATGGTATAGATAAATGAGTCGGCTTGATTTTTTGTATCAACAAGTTCTTTTCTCTTTCTATCCTCTTCTGCGTACATTTGTGCCTCTTTTATCATCCTTTGAATTTCTTCTTCAGTTAAACCGGATGAAGAGTGAACTCTTATTTTTTGTTCCTTCCCAGTAGCAAGGTCCTTAGCTGAAACATGTAAAATTCCGTCAGCATCTATTTCAAAGGTAACTTCAATCTGGGGGACACCTCTTGGAGCAGGAGGAATACCGTATAGTTCGAATCGTGCAAGAGATCTATTATCAGCAGCCATAGGTCTTTCACCCTGCAAAACATGGATGGTGACGGCTGTTTGATTATCTTGGGCGGTTGTGAATATTTCCGATTTTCTAACGGGAATAGTGGTATTTCTTGGGATTATGACTGTCATAACCCCTCCTAAGGTTTCGACTCCCAAAGATAGGGGCGTTACATCCAAAAGCACTATATCTCTTTTGATTTCACCTGCCAAAACTGCAGCTTGAATAGAGGCTCCAACTGCGACCACTTCATCGGGGTTAACTCCCTTATGGGGTTCTTTGCCAAAGAAGCTTTTTACTGACATCTTGAACAGCAGGCATTCTTGTCATACCACCTACAAGAATTACCTCATCTATATCTGAAGGTCTTAGTTTTGCGTCTTGGAGAGCTCTCTTACATATTTCAATAGTTCTATCAATAAGATCTCTTACCATTGCTTCTAGTCTTGCTCTTGTTAGCTCTCTTTCAAGGTGTTTCGGACCATGAATAAAAGGTAGTGAAATAGTAGTAGACATCATTGTTGAAAGTTCGATTTTAGCCTTTTCAGCTGCCTCTTTGAGTCTTTGCATTGCGGATCTATCTTTCCTTAGGTCTATTCCTTCTTCTTTTAAAAATTCTTCTACTAGCCAATCAATTATTCTTTGATCAAAGTCATCACCTCCAAGGTGAGTATCTCCGTTTGTTGACTTTACCTCAAAAACGCCTTCTTCAGAAAGTTCAAGGATTGAAATATCAAAGGTGCCTCCTCCAAGGTCAAAGACGGCAATTCTTATATCTTTCCTTTTATCAAGACCATAGGCAAGGGCGGCAGCTGTTGGTTCGTTAATAATTCTTAGAACCTCAAGTCCTGCAATTCTACCTGCGTCTTTTGTAGCTTGTCTTTGAGCATCGTTAAAGTAGGCTGGGACTGTTATAACTGCTTGAGTGATCTTTTCGCCCAGGTAATCCTCCGCGCTTTCTTTTAAATATCTTAAAATAAAAGCCGATATCTCCGGGGGTGAATAAATTTTTTCTCTAATTTTAACTCTTGCGTCATCGTGAGGTCCTCTTACAACTTCGTATGGAACTCTTCTTATCTCCTCTAAGACTTCATCGTATCTTCTTCCCATAAATCTTTTTATTGAATAAACGGTATTTTCTGCATTCACAATGGCCTGTCTTTTTGCTATACTTCCTACAATGATTTCTCCAGTTTCTCTAAAAGAAACAACAGATGGAGTTACTCTTCCGCCTTCCTTATTGTAGGAATTACTTTTGGTTCATTTCCTTCCATAATAGCGATGCAGGAGTTAGTTGTTCCAAGGTCTATGCCTACAGCTTTAGGCATAATTAGTTTCCTCCTCCTTTACGTTCCCCTCCTCGTTGGGGATTGAACCCGATTCTTTCTTACCCTCCTTAAAAACTCCTACGATAACTCTTGCTGGGCTAATTGATTTACCCATATATTTAAAACCCCTTTGAACACTTTTTATAACTTTCTTATTAAGTTTTTCATCACAGACTTCAACTAAGTCAATTGCTTCGTGAATTTCGGGATCAAAGTCGTCTCCCTCTTTAGGTTCTACTATTTCCCCTCCTTCTTCTTTTAGTAATGTAAGAAATTGTTTATAAATCATTTCCACTCCCTTATAAAGGCTTTCAGCATCAGATTTATTTTCATTCATCACCTCAAGTGCCCTCCCCAGATTATCAATTGCATTAAAAAATTTCTTGATTAATTCTTTTTTCCCCTCTATTTTTGCTTCCTTGAATTCTTCTTCTTTCCTTTTTTTAAATTTGTTGAAATCTAGCACCAACCGCGTATAAAGCTCCTTAAACTCCTCCGCCTCCTTATGAGTAGCCAATAGCTCCTCCTTTATTCTTCTAACCCACTCCTTTTTTTCCATTATATTTAAATACTGTTAAAGTGGGAGTTTTTCAAGTTTTTACTGAATTCTTTAGAGATTCTTTAAAGAGGTAAATTACAGTGTTTTTTTGGTGGTAAGCCTTGTCTTTTATTTCTTAGAAGTTTTAGTGACCTTATAATCCATCTTCTTGTTTTTCTGGGTTCGATCACATCATCTATGTAGCCATAAGCTGCAGCATAATACGGATTAGCGAACTTATCCCTATACATTTTTATAAGTTCTTTTCTTAACTCCTCTGGATTTTCCGCTTCTTGAAGTTCCTTTCTATAAATTATGTTGATAGCTCCCTCTGGACCCATAACGGCAATTTCTGCAGTTGGCCAAGCTAAGTTAATATCACCTCTTACCTGTTTAGATGAAAGAACGCAATAGGCACCACCGTAACTTTTTCTTGTGATGACAGTAATTTTTGGAACGGTTGCTTCGCAGTAGGCAAAAAGAAGTTTTGCTCCCTCTTTTATTATACCCCTATGTTCTTGATAAACCCCTGGAAGAAAACCAGGTACATCTTCGAAAGTTATAATAGGGATGTTAAAGGCGTCGCAAAATCTAACAAATCTTGCAGCTTTAACTGAGGCATCTACATCAATTGCTCCGGCAAGATGAAGGGGTTGTTGAGCAACTATTCCGACACTAAAACCACCCATTCTTGCAAATCCAACAATTATGTTAGGTGCAAAATTTTTATGAACTTCAAAAAAAACACCATTGTCTACAACTCTTTTAATCACTTCTTTCATGTCATAGGGAGCGTTAGGATCCTCGGGAACTATATAGTCAAGTTCCGGATCTTCTCTATCTTCTGGGTCACCTGTATCCATATAAGGGGGGTCTTCCATGTTATTCTGGGGCAAGTAGGTAAGAAGTGTTCTTATACCTTCCATAACTTCCTCTTCGGTGTCGTAAACAAAATGAGCGATACCACTTTTTTCAGCGTGAACATCGGCTCCACCTAGTTCTTCAAAGGTTACCTCTTCATGAGTAACTGCTTTTATCACGTCAGGGCCTGTTATAAACATGTAGCTATTTTTTCTTACCATGAAGATAAAGTCCATTAGAGCTGGTGAGTAAACTGCTCCACCGGCACAGGGGCCCAAGATTGCGGCAATCTGAGGGATAACTCCTGAAGCAAGTGTGTTTCTCAAGAAAATTTCGGCATAACCTGCAAGTGAAGCGACACCCTCTTGGATTCTAGCGCCTCCAGAGTCATTAAGGCCTATAACTGGGACTCCAATTCTTAGGGCAATATCCATAATTTTCTTTATTTTATCGGCGTGAGCAAGTGAGAGGGTGCCACCAAAAACTGTGAAGTCCTGTGAGTAGACTACGCAGTCTCTTCCGTGAATTTTGGCAAAGCCGGTTACTACACCGTCTCCAAGTATCTTTGGTAAGTCAAAGTCAACTATTCTATGAGTTACGAACATGTCGATTTCTTGGAAGCTGCCTTCATCAACAAGGAGTTCTATTCTTTCTCTTGCTGTTTTTTTTCCTTTCTCTTTCTGTTTTTTTATCTTCTCTTCTCCACCTCCCAGCATTGCCTCTTTTCTCATTCTTTTTAAAATTTCAAATCTTTCCATTTTTTAACTCCTTTTTTTAAATTTTTCTTTAGTATCCAAAAGGATATTAACTGGTCCAACGTTGACGTGATGGACTTCCATATAGGCTCCGAATTCTCCTTCAATAACATTTAAATTACTTTCCTTTAGTTTTTTAACGAAAAAGTCAAACTTTTCTTTTGCCTTATCTTTATCTTCTGAATTATCAAAAGAGGGTCTATTACCTTTTGTAATATCGGCACACAGGGTAAAGTTCGATACAACTAGGATATCTCCTTTTACATCAAGGATACTCAAGTTCATTTTTCCGCTATTATCTTCGAAAATTCTCAAATTTAAAATTTTGTTTGCAGCCCACGTGATTTCTTCATCTGTGTCGTTTTTGCAAATACCAGTAAACAAAAGGAGTCCAAACTTTATCTTTAGCTCTTTTTTATTTTCTATCTTTAAAACTCCATCCCTTATTCTCTCAATTAGTACCCTCATTTACAAAACAATATATTCTTTTCAAAAGATAACTTCTTTCAGAGTTTGTAAATCCTTTTTTACTAGTTAAGATTTTCTCTAAAATTTCTATTGTTTTATCGTAGGTTGATCTATTTATCCTATAGGGGGTTCCGTCTTTACCGCCATGAGCAAAGGAGAACCTCGCTGGATCTGAGTAATCGGGCCTTTTCCCATAAATAAGCTCTGAAAGCAATGTAAGTGCTCTTAGTGTTTTTTCCCCTACTCCCTTAATAAGCAAAATATCCTCGAATTTATTAATGTTTTCTCTATAAAATTCTAGTGATATTTCAAAAACTTTTCTTACATTAATATCCCTTAATTTTATAAGGTGTCTCTCTGGCATTTTGTATATCTCTTTGATTTGTCTCTCTTTAATTAAATTAACTATATTTTCCCTTATTACTTTATTTTTTTCGGAAACAAGGTCTAAAACTTTTGTCTCCCTACAGTTGGCAATGATTCCTGAGTGGGGTTCACAGGTAATTTCTTTTAACTTCTTTGAAAATATGTGGTATCTACGGGCGGTTTTTTTATGAACATTCATTCCCTGTTGGACAACGAGCCAGTTTCCTTTTTTGTCAAACCAGAAGGTATGGTGATAAAGAGAGTGTTTATCCTGGACACAGGCGTTGTCAATCTTTGCTGTGAGACGAGATAAATAAATGAAGTTATTTGGATCTATATTTAACTTTTCTGAGAAATTTAAAATTTCTTTAGGAGTCTCAAGGGCAAATTTTCCCTTACCACCAGCGATGAAAATTGGAATATTTCTCTCTGAAAGTCCTTTTTTTAAAGCGTTTGTTACAGTTACGGTTATACCTGAAGAGTGCCAGTCAAAACCAAGAAAGCATCCAAAGCTTTGAAACCATAGGGGATCTGAAAATTTTTCTAAAATGTGAGAGGTATCTAATTCTTCAAGTAAATATTCTATAATTATAGAGGAAAGTTTTTTAATTTTATCAAAGAGCCATTCAGGAACTTTTCCATAATGTAAAGGGAGGTTTATTACTTCCACTACTTTTAGGGAAACTTAAAGACTATTTCAAGTCTAAAGTGACCGAGAGGGTGAGGCCAAATACCTAAAACTTTCTCTGATGAGAGAACTCTCTCAAAAGGATGATATAAAAACACTGCGGGAGCGTCCTCAAGTATCTTCTTTTCAATCTCTTGATAAATTTTTTTACGTTCCTCTGGTATTCTTACTTTTCTTGCTTCTTCTATAAGTTTATCTACAACAGGATTTGAGTATCTTGTCTCATTAGTTCCAAATTTGATTGAATTTGAGTGAAAAAGAGGATAGACAATGCTATCAGGGTCTCCTGTGTCGGCTATCCAACCTAATATGTGGCATTCTGTTTTATCTGAATGAACAGCTTCAAGAAACTCTTTCCAAGGTTTTATCTCGACATCAAATTCAATTCCTAATTTTTCTAGGGATTCTATAAAGAACTTTGCGGCCCTTCGATTAGTTTCACTTTCTGAAATAGTCAATTTCAATCTAATGGGGAGCTTCACACCTGACTTTAAAAGTTCCTCCTTTGCCTTTTCAATGTCATATTCATAGCCCTTTAACTCGGGGTTATAAACTTCTGATGATGGTGCAAATATACCTTCTGCTTTAATAGATCTACCAAAGAGTACTTCCTTTACGTATTTATCTTTATCAATAGCGTAGTTAATTGCTTTTCTAAAGTGAATATTTGTGAAAGGAAATTTTCTATTATTAAAGTCAAATCTTTGAATCGAAAGCTCAGGGGTAATTTTTATTTTATCTAAATAATGAGGAGCCTTTTCTTTCAAGACCTTTTCATCTTCCATAGAGGGTTCTATAACATCAATTTCACCCTTTAAAAATAGATTAACAAATTCTTTTGTTTTTCTCTCTTCGATTAAAAAGACAACCTTATCAACGTTTGATCTACCTGCAAAGTAATCCTCAAAAACCTCAAGTTCAATAAATTCATCTTTTACATAATTTTTAAGCTTAAAAGGTCCAAGTCCTATTAATTCTCCGTTTTTCTCCTTTGTTATAGCAGAACCCATAAGAGAGAGGTTATAAATTAAGGGAACAAAGGGATATTCAAGCTCAATCTCAATTTTGTTCTCATCAATTACTCTTATTCCTTCCACATAGTTTTTTTTACCATCGATAAAATCCTTTGCTCCTTTTATCATATCAAAATAATTGCCATATTTACCTCTAAGTGATCTTAAAAGTGAATCTCTCACATCATGAGCTGTAAGAACTTCACCATTATGAAATTTAACGCTTTTTCTAAGATAAAAGGTATATAAAAGTCCATCTTTTTCTATTTCAAACTTTTCAACTAGGGCAGGAATTACTTTACTTGAAAGAGGTGATGTCATAAAAAGTGCTCTATGTATGTTTTCAAGGATAGTATTGCTAGTTGCATCTGTGGCAAGATAGGGATTGAAGGTAACAGGATTAGAATTTAAAGGTAATTTCAATATAACCTCTTCTTTAATTTTCTCTTCGTGTTCCTCAATCTGAGGTAAATATTTTGCATTTTCTTGTCTAATTTCCATCAAATCTCTTTTAACTTCTGGCATCATTTTTTCAATTTCTTTGAATCTTAAACTTAATAGTTTTGTAAACTGTTCTAGTTCTTCAAAAATTTTTCCAAAAATTTCAATATTTTTACCTATTTTTTCTGTCAACTCCTCAATTTTTTTAAAACTCTCCTCGAAGAGGATTACATCTTCTCTAATATTAAAGAACTTTATTAATTCGATAGTTTCTCCTTTTGAACTTTGCATTTCTCTAGTTAAAAAATCTATTTCTTTTATTGACTTAATTATCTCTTCTGAAAAGTTGAGAGATAATTTTACTCTTTCCTTAAGTTCTGCAGAAAAGGGGTCCTCTCTTAGTCCAGCTCTTGCAGTTTCTACTGAAGAGTAAAGTGATAATATTTCTCCATCCTTTAAATCTTCCCTCATCTGTAATAAAATCTTTAAGAATTTTAGATCCATACCTTTAAAGGAAAATGAACTTTTGTGAGATTCTAAATAATCATAAAATCCTCTAGTTATTTTAATAAAATTGTTAATCTGATCCAAGTAATAGGAAAGATCCAATTTAAGTATTTTTGAGATTGTTTCATCAAAATCCCTTATTTTTCTATTTTGTATGCTAATTCTTCCTACAAGGCTTTTTATCATATCTAACTTCTTCTCAAGTTCGCTCTTACTTTTTTCAAAGTTTAAGAATCTTTCGTCAAGTTCTTTTAAGACGGTATCGATATTATTTAGAAAGAAAAGTAACTTGTTTTTTAGACGGTTTTTTAAATAAGACGGAGCTGAAGCAGCAAGTTCTAGCATCTCTATAATTGCATTTTTAATCTCATCATTTCCATTAAAAATTTCAGAATAAATTAACACCTTTTCAGCATCGGAAAAGAAAAGCGTGATACCTTTTTCAAGATCAACAATATTTTTAAAAAACTCATCGTATAAAGTTTTTCTTTCAAAGTAAATATTTGTTATCTCTTTTAAGGAATAAAAAAGATTATCAATAGTAACCTTTAACTTTTCAGAAATTTCACTTAAAGATTCCTCGTACTCACTTATTTCATTAACTAAGTCTAAAATCTTACTTTGTTTAAATTTTAATGACTCAAAGTTTTCCTTAATTTTATCAATATCTGAAGAAAGGTTTTCTCCATGAGTTATAATTCTTTGAGCTAACTTTGAAAGTTCCTGAGAAACAACTTGTAAACCCTTTCCCCTCTCACCTAAATGGAAAGCCTTAATCTCAGAATTTCTTGAGACAATTTCTATATAATGAATCTCATTAAGAAGCGAAAATGTATTTTTACTTATTTTTTCAAAAAGATTTAATATATTCTCTAGTCTATTACTCTCCTTATTATAAAAATCTATAATTTGAGGCAAATTTTCATATATTGTCTTTAACTGGTCTTCTACACTTTGTGAAATTTTACTTATTTCAGAAATAACTTGCTCCATTTCTTTATATGTGTCGCTTAACGTTTTTAATTCATTCTGAGTTAAAATTTTTATTTCTTCTAGATTTTTTCTCTGGGTAAAAACATAAAGTCCTAAATCGTAAAGCTTCTTGAAAAAGTCAAAAACTCTCTCTGCTTTATTCATGTATTACATAAGAAATATATCCTACAACATAACCTATTCCCCTATTCCCTAAAACATCATGTGAAGTGGTCATGTCAAGAATCTTTCTTTTATGAAGACCTTCCTCGTAGATTTTTAAAAGAACATAGATAGCAGAAGCACCGCAAGCCATAATCCCCTCATTTATAATCTCTTCGTAAAACTCCTCCGCCCTCCCCCTTTCTAATATTTCTTTAGACCTTTTATTCACTCTAACACACTCTTCGTAAGAATAACCATGATAAAAATCCGAACTTGCAATAATAAGGGTCTCATCATCCTTTTCTTCCTTAATAGCCTTTGCAACCCTTTCAAGAATATCTTTCCTAAAAGTTCCAAGTAAAATCGGAACTATTTTTAACATGTCTTCAAGCTTATATTGTAAAAAAGGAACCTGAACCTCTAAAGAATGCTCAATTTCATGATAATGAGAATTAAATTCGAAGATTTTATGTTTAAGAAGCCTTCTTTCAAACTCAACATCCTTTTTAATTTCCCCTAATGGAGTCAGCCAAGCCTCACTTTCATCTAAACAGGCAAAATTAAATGCATAATTATGGGAGTTTCCAATTAATATTACTCTTTTAAAATTATTTTTCAAATTCTTATATACATAGGATGCCGTTCTACCTGAATAAATATAACCGGCATGGGGAGAAACAGCCGATATTATCTTAATATCAATCTCATCAGCACTATCAAAAAGTTTTTTAATAAGATTCTCTAACTCTTTTTTCTTAGAGGGGTAAAAACTTCCACTTACTGCAGGCTCTCTAACTTTCATAGGATATATTTTGACACATCTTCCTCTTTTAATATCTTTGAGAGAACTTTATCTACATATTCGGCGTCTATTACATAGGGATTTCTGTCGAGATAGGGCATTCTAAATAGAGCCTCCTCAAGCACAAGATTCATTACGGTTTGGAGTCTCCTTGCACCTATATCTTCCATTTTCTGATTTGCTAAATAAGCATAGTGGGCAATTTTTTTGATAGCCTCTGGTTCAAACTCAAGTGTATAACCCTCAGCTTCAAATAAAGCCTTAAATTGCTTTACCAGCGAATTTTCAGGCTCAACTAAAATTCTTTCAAACTCTTTTTCTCCAAGAGGATGTAATTCAACTCTTATTGGAAATCTCCCCTGGAGTTCTGGAATTAGATCCTGTGGTGATGATTTACTGAAGGCACCTGCTCCAATAAATAAAATGTTGTCAGTTTTTACAACACCATACTTTGTCCGTACAGTGGTCCCCTCAACAATTGGTAAAAGATCTCTTTGGACACCCTCTCTTGAAACAGATGGACCATGTTCTTCTCCCTTTCCAACAATCTTATCAATTTCATCTATGAATATAATTCCCTTTTCTTGGGCTAGCCTCACGGCTTCCTGTTTAATTTCATCGAGATTTATTAGCTTATTTGCCGCCTCATTTGTAAGATACTCAAGGGCATCTTTAACTTTCATCCTTTTTACAACGGTTCTCTTTGGGAATAAGTCCTCCATTATATCTTGCAAGTTCTGTGCAATAGTATCATGCCCTATAGACATAACTGGAACAACAGATGCTGGAGATTGTTTTACCTCTATATCAATTTCTCTCTCATTGTAAAGCCCCCTTCTTAAATTTTCCCTGATGTATTCCGTAGAAGAATATTGAAATCCCGATAAAATTTCAACAATTTTATTCTCTGCTATCTCCTTAGCTTTACTTTCAACCTCCTTAACTTTTTTCTGTCTTAACATGTTAAAGGCAACATCAACAAGATCTCTTACCATACTTTCTACGTCTCTTCCTACGTAGCCAACTTCTGTATACCGTGTTGCCTCAACCTTTAAAAAGGGCGAACCTGTTAGTTGAGCAAGTCTTCTCGCAATTTCAGTTTTTCCAACTCCAGTGGGACCAATCATCAAAATGTTAAATGGATGAATCTCTTCTTTTATCTTTCCCTTTACTCTCATTCTTCTCCACCTATTTCTCAAAGCTATTGCTACAGCTTTCTTTGCCTCTTCCTGACCAATTATGTATTTATTAAGCTCCTCTACTATTTCAAAGGGAGTCTTCTCTTCTTCCCAAACTTCTATCATTTATCTTTATACTTTGTAAAATATTTTATATCTTTTATGGAACCAACTCTTTTTTCGCTAAAAATAGGTTTAACATAATCACCACAACATATCTCTACTTCAGGATCGAGAAAATGAATAATCCCGCCTTTTGAATTAGGCATGACCATGAACCCTACCTTATAGGGTCTTTCAAGCGGTTTGCCATCTAAATCAAAATAAATCTCTGTAAAAGAGAGCACCAAAAAAGGCCCCTCAACATCAATAAATTTCTCTATCTTTTCAAAACAATCTTCACAATATATTCTTGGTGGAATAATTATTGATTTACATCCTTTGCAAACCCCACCCTTTATCTTGCCCTCCTTTAGTCCCTCATAAAAGATTTCCCCTGCTAATCCAGCGGTATAAACCCACCACACAGGTATATTACCTTTTTGAGTTTTTATTTCACTAAAGTTTTCTAAGAAATCCTTAAAGGACATTACACTTCCCCCTATTTAATCGGTTTAAAATATAGAATATCTGTTATAGCGCCTTCTCTTTCTTCTTCTTTTTTCCAAACAGCCTTAACTTTAGTTCCTATGTCGATGTTTCTAAGTATTTCTTCAAGAGTTTCTCCTGCCTCTCCTATCTTATGTAAAATCCCAACGTTTGGAGAGGCACCGTAAAGCCATATAACGGCTGGAATTTCAGGTTTTTCTCTTCTTGTGGCATCCCAATTTACAAAACAAACAGAAAAAGTAAGAATCTCGCCTTCATCACTTAAAGTAACCCATCTGTCATTTGGTCTAAAACATAATTCACAGAACATTCTGGGAGGTACAACTACTCTTCCGCACTTATCACATTTTCGAGCGAGTATTATGCCCTTTTTAAGACCCTCTAAGAACTTACTTATAGCTATTCCACAATCCCACTCGTACTCAATTTTTGGTTTCCACTCTATTTTAACTGACCTCTCAAAACCCTCCTGATCCAGTGGGGTACCCTCCAAATTTTTCATTTTTCCCTCCCCCTATTTTGATAATATAACTACTGTTCCAACTTGCATCAAGTCACCCCATGCCTGTGCTAAACCTCTCTTTGCCTCTCTTTTAACTTGTCTTTTCCCAGCCTCTCCCTTTAGTTGTAAGTAAATTTCAATCACTCTCATAAGACCAGCTGCTGCTATAGGATTTCCAACTCCAAGAAGACCGCCAGAGGGGCTTGAGGGTATTCCATATTCTGTATCTCTATCCCAAAAGCCTTTTTCTAATAACTTGGGAGCTTCTCCTTTGTCTGCTAACAAAAGACCTTCAAGATGATGAAGTTCCTTATATGCGAATGGATCATAAGGTTCTACAACGTGTATTTCTTTTCTGGGATCCTTTATTCCTGCCATGTCGTAAGCCATTCTTGCTGCATACTCAACGTATCTCGGATAGTAAAGATCCCTGTTTGTCCAGTAGGAGGTATCAAGACAAAAGCCGATCCCTTCTATCCATATCGGCTTATCTGTTCTTTTTTTAACTTCGTGTTCTGCAGCAATTACAATGGCAGCTGCTCCATCTGTTACAGGTGAGACCATCAGTCTATGAACTGGGTATGCTATAATCTCTGAATTTAAAATATCTTCGACAGTGTATTCTCCAGCAATACCCTTTTGAGAGCACGGGTGATCTAAACCGTTCTTTTTATTTTTCACAGCAACAAGTGCAATTGTTTCAATGGGAATCTTATGAACTTTCATGTATCTCATCATTTCCAGTGAGAAAATCCAGAGCAAATTAACACCCAAGGGTCTTTCGATAAATTGATCGTAAATAGAGTTAAATGCACCTTGAGGATGAGGCATACAACTTGACATTTTCTCTTCAGCAACGATGAGACACTTATCGAAAATACCACTTGAAACAAGATACCATCCATGAATTATAGAAAATACGCCAGAGCCCCCACCTACAAAGGATCTCATAAATGGCTTTTTTGTGGCTCCTGCTCCATCAGAAAGCCAATCTCCTTTCATGTGAACACCATCAAAGGCATCAGGGGCAGTTGAAATGACAACGCAGTCTATCTCTTTAATATCCATTTGAGCTTCCTCAAGTGCCATCTTTGCCGCTTCAAAAGCTAGCTCTTTACCAGTTTCTTTAGCTCTTCTCATAAATTTTGTAAGACCTACTCCTAAAATTCCAACTTTTCTTGCCATCTTAGCCCTCCCTTTTTAAGATAATTACTGCTCCACTTGCTGAAGGCAATCCCTTCCAAGATGCAACAAGGGCTGTTTCTGGATTTGGAAGTTGTACATTTCCTGCATGTCCACGAAGCTGTAAAACCGCGTCATAAAGAGACCTTGCACCGTTCATTAGTGATAAGTTGCCATTTCCTAAATTGCCTCCTGTTGTATTAACTGGTAGCTCTCCATCTAAATCATAAAATCCTTCTTTTAAAAGTTCAGCAGATTCGCCAAACCTTGATAGAGAAAGAGCCTCAATATGTTGAAGTTCCTTATAAGAGAAGGTATCATCTATTTCAGCGAAGTCAATTTCTCTTATAGGATTTTTAATACGAGCCATTGAATATGCTTTTTTTGAGGCTACTTCTAAATACACCGCATCACCTCTCCACCTCTCTATGTTTGGTGTAAATCCCCCAAATCCTAAACCTAAAATTTTTATAAAATCTTTTTTTCTTTCTCTTGCCACTTCCTCATTTGCGATAACGAAGACACAGGCACCATCAGCGTTTGGGGAAATATCAAGCTTTTTAAGTGGCCTAGAAATAGGTTCTGAAGTTAAGACCTCTTCTGGAGCTATAGAAAGTCCAAAGGGACTTCTACCAAAGGTAAGCGCATTAGATTTATTTTTAGATACAACAAAAGCTACATCTTTTTCATCATAGCCTCTTGATTCGAGGAACATAGCCATTTCAAGACCAGCAACAAAGTATGGGTTTACTTCAAGGGGTCTTATATAAACAGGGTCAAGGCCCATAGCTAAAACTCGTGAATGGGTTTTGACATTAGATAACTTTGAGTGTGCCTCAAGAACACCAATTCTAAAGTAGCCAGTTTTTATAAGAGAATAGACTGAAACAAGACCAGTTAAGGCGTCAGCACATATAGTATGAACAGGTTTTAAAACAGCACCAAGTTGATCTGGAACGTATTCATCGAAAATTGACGTCCCCTCTTCAAAGTCCTCTGATACAGAGACGAAAATATCTACATCTTTAGGTTCAACACCTGCATCCTTATAGGCCTTTGTAGCTGCTTCGAAAATCATTTCTCTAAAGCTAAATTCGGCAGAAGATTTTTTTGGTAGTGAGATTCCTATTCCTATAATATAGACGTCCATTTATGGGGGAAATTTTTTTGGAGTTGAACCTACTTTTCATTATATACCAATTTAAGAACTAGTGGCAATGCAGAGTGCGTAAACCTTAGAGGCTCCCTTTTGTTTTAAAACTTTAGCGCATTCTTCAATAGTAGAGCCTGTTGTGAAGACGTCGTCAAGGATCAATATTCTTTTATCTTTAATTTCTTCGCTTAGCAAAACTCTGAAGGCATTTTCAACGTTTTTTCTTCTTTTTTCTAAGACTTCTATTTTAGCTTGTGATTTTGTTGGTTTTATTCTAATCAAAATGTCCTTTTTATATTTAGTTTTTATTTGCTTACTTAATTTATCCAGAATAATTTCATTCTGATTGAAGCCTCTTTCTCTTTCTCGCGATGGGTGAAGAGGGACAAAAGTTATAATATCAAATTCTGGAACAATTTTTTCTAAGTGTTCTAATACAAAGGGAGCAAAGAAATTAGCTAAGTTTGTGTATCTTTTGAATTTATAATTTTCAATCAAATCTCTAACTTTTTCTGTGTAGTTAAAAATTGCAAAGACTTCATCAATATAGTTTAGTTTTACTGAACATTTATGTTTCTTTAGATTTCTTCCACATTTTTTACAAAAAGGTGGGAAGATACGGGATCTTAAAATTTCTGTTAAACAATCTTTACAGAAGAATTCTCCGTCCTTTAAATTATCACAGGTCATACACAGGGGCGGTAGAAAAAATTCAATAATTTCCCTTAACATAAAGAAATTATAATTGATTTCGGGCATGAGAGAAAATATTTTTATTTACCCATCATGTATAGGCTCTGTTTTATATAAAGATTTAATTCCACTACTCAAAAAATTTTTGACTAATAAGGGATTTTATGTTTCTATCATAGATAAGCCTTTTTGCTGTGGTCAAGTTTTTTACAATACAGGCAATTTTAAAGAGGCTTATAAGTCACTCTTTCAAATTTATAAACATTTTAAGAAAAAGGAAGTTGTGATACTGTCGGGTTCCTGCCTTGAATTTATAGTGAAGTATATCCCTAGGATTTTAGGCAAGGAAATAAATTTTAACATAACTGAAATTACCGAATTTTTTATCAAGAAAAAACTTATTGACTTTTTACCGGAGTATCATAGATCTTGTCATTTTAAGACACTCAAAAATGAAAAACTAGAGTTTTTTAGCTGCTGCGGATTTGGTGGTGTCTTTTCAAGCATATATCCTCATATCTCAGAAAAAATTTTAAAAATTAAATTTAGAGAAAATAAAGAGATT
>JBCNVI010000001.1:203681-224870 GCA_039630235.1 Candidatus Hydrothermales bacterium
TTAAAGTTTTCGTAGTGAATTCGCCTGAAGAAGCGCGGCATTTAATAAAGGCTATATTAGAAAAAGAAAAAGCAAAGAAAATTGTTTCATCTAAATCAATGACTTCTGAAGAAATAGAGTTAAAGTTTTATTTAAGAAAATGGGGCTATGAGTTTAATGAGACAGATCTTGGTGAATGGATTTGTGATCTTGCCTCTTTGAGACCTAAACACATTGTAGCACCTGCAATAACTTTTTCTAGGTTTGATGTAAAAAAGTTGTTTGAAGAAAAGTTTAATATTAAACTTTCTGAAGAAATTGAAGAACTTACAAAGTTTGCAAGGGAAAAATTAGAAAAGATCTTTCTTGAGGCTGATGCTGGATTAACAGGTGCAAATTTTGTATTTGCAGAGGAGGGAATTATTAGCGTTTTTGAAAATGAGGGAAATTTTGGAAAAACCTTTTATTTTCCTAAAACAGCAATTACTCTCTTTGGAATTGAAAAATTTATTGATAGCATTAAAAATTTTCCTCCATTTTTAAGACTTTTACCAAGAAGCGCTACAGGTCAGAGAATGACATCCTTTGTTCATCTTCTTTCAAATAAAATTGGGAATTGGTACATCATTATACTTCTCGGAAAAAGAAAAGAAATAGCTGAAAATGATGATTTTAGGGAAGTACTCTTCTGTATAAGATGTGGAGCCTGTATGAATGTGTGTCCAGTTTATGGAGTAAATGAAGCAGAAGGATATAAGGGTCCTTATAAGGGGCCAATTGGAATACTTCTTAATTCAGTTTTATACAACTTCTATTCAAATGCTTTTTACTCGACATTATGTGGGGCCTGTGATCAGGTTTGTCCTGTTAACATAAGAATTTCTGAGTTAATAAGAAAGCTAAGAAAAAAGAAAAGTTTACCACTTAAAGTAAAAATGTTTAATAAATTTTACGCGAAATTACAATCTTATCCAAGAGTACTAAGAGTTATTGGAAGTTATGTACCTTTAAATTTACTGCTTTATTTTTTGAAAAGTAAGGAGTTACCAGACTTTCATGGTGATGATACATCTGAAGAGCCACACGTTGTAGACAAAGGAAAAGAAAAAATGGGCTTTGGAGAGTTATGGAAAGAGCACGGTGGAAAATTTGGAGAAAAGGGGAAAAAGTTTAGAGCCCTTTACGCTATTGAGGAAACAGGATCATTAGTTCTCAATTTAGAAGATTATAGAGATTTTTTTAGTGAAAAAGAGGTTTGCTTTGAGTTAAAAAAAGAGAATATATTAGGAAATTTTGAAGAGTTTTTCAGTAAGGATTTAAATTTAGATAACAATTATCTTTTTGTCTCAGGGCCATCGAGAACAGCAGACATAGAGAAAAAACTTATAATAGGTGTCCATGGGCCTTGGGAAACCTATATAAATTTAACTTGAACTTTCATTAGGCTCTCTTTAAAATAATTTATGATGAGTTTAATGCTTTTGGTACTTTTCCTTCAGTTTGAGGAGATGACCCTTGAGGAGCTTTTAAAAGTTGATATATATGCCTTAAAGATTCCTGTTCAGGTAAAAAATATTCCAGCTGAAGTGGTAGTAATTGAGAGGGAAGAAATAGAAAAACTGAAATTTAGAGATTTACCTAGTCTTATAGCTTTTTTGGCTGGTTTTTACCTAGTTGATGATAGAACTTTTAAAGAGATCTCCCTAAGAGGTATTGCAAGTGGTATGAGAAATTACACTAGAACCGTTAAAGTTCTTCTAAATGGTTTTCCTATTGACTTTAAACATGATGGATGTAACTTTATCGGGGAAGAATTTATTCCAATAGAAACTATTGAAAGAATTGAGATAGTTAAAGGTCCTTCCTCTTCAATTTACGGTAAAGATGCTTTACTTGGTGTAATAAATATAATAACAAAGAAAGAGTTGAAAGGTTTTAAAGCTGAGTATTCACCCTTTTACAGGGATTTAAGAGCTTTCTATAATACCTATAATTATGAATATTCTTTCTCCTTTTCTGAAAGAAGAGAAAAAGACTTAAGTCTTTATAAAACTTCGCCAATTTATGAGAGATTTGAAAATAAGAAGGTTTCAGATAAATTAAATCGAAATTACTGCTTTTACCGCGGGGTTAATTCGAGATTTATGAATTTTGATATTAAAAGTTACATACTTGCACAAAAAATAAAGAAAGCTCTTTTGTTTACAGATTACTCAATATTAGAGGAAAATTCTCTTCTTTCACTTGTAAATTCAAAATTTTTTATAGGCGTTTCTCGAAAATTAAAGAATCTTGCTATAAACACAAATTTTCTTTATTCTTTAGGTTTTAATCTAAATGATGAAAAAATTGAAATAGGAGTTCCTACCTTTTATAAGCAGAGAAATTTCTCCTTTAATACATATGAAGGGAATTTTGAAATAAGTTCTAATTTTGATCATTTATTTATGCTCTTAGGTTATGATTATAGTTTTGAGTTTCATGATCTCATTGATGTTTATACAGTTGAGAGAGAGACAGGGAATAAAATTCTTGACAGGAGATTTTTACCATCACCTCAAGGAGACACTTTAATAAAAAATTTTGGAGTTTATTCGTCCTTACTAATTAAGTTATTTAAAGAAAAAATTTATTCAAACATAAGTTTTAGAATTGATGAAAATTCACTAACAAAAACTCAACGTTCATATAGGCTCGGTTTTTCCTATCTTCCTTTATCAAATTTATATCTTAAGTTTGACTATGGGAAATCTTTCAGAGCACCAACTGTTTCTTTTTTATTTTCAAGACCAATTAATGAAATAGAAGATATTGTCCCAAATCCAAATCTAAAAGGAGAAGATTCAAAAATTTTTGAATCTTCATTAGGGTATTTAAAAGGAAATACATATCTTACCCTTTCATTTTACTATACTAAAATGGATAACAAAATTGAATTTGTACCAAAAGGTGTTAACTTTGAACCCAAAAATCTTTTGGAAGCCACTGGATTTGGGTATGAAATTAAAATAAAAACGAAAATATTCGGTTTTGATCTTCTAACTTCTTTTTATAGTTCCTTCATTAAGTTTAAGGGAGATACACTTTGTTTACCGTCCTTTCCCCAATATATGAGTTTTTCCTACATAGCAAAAAAATTAAAATTCATAGAAATTTTAGTTCTATTTAGATACATATCAAAAGTTAGATCTTCTCTTTCAAATGAAAGAATAAATCTATTGCCCTATTTCATACCCCATCACTATGTCTTTGATGTTAATTTCGTATTCTTTAATAAAATAAACTTGATGATTAATAACCTATTTGATTACAGATATGGGTATCCCGGGTATAGGGGAGTTGATATACCTGGTAAAGGAAGAGAGATAAGTATTAGGGTTCAATTCCCATAAAAAAATCAAAGTTTACGGGCTTAATTTTAACTTTAGGTATTTTATTTTTAATAACCTTCAGCTTGGGTGGTTGTAAAAAAAAGCCTACAGCACCACCCCCTGAAGAAAAGATAACAGTTGGGGTAATTTTTCCAATGACAGGGGGCCTGGCATCTTTTGGTGAAGCAATGAAATATGCAATTGATGTTGCAGTTGATGAAATAAATGAGGCAGGTGGAATACTTGGTAAAAAGGTGGAATATATTTTAAAGGATGATCAAACAAATCCTGATGTAGCAAAACAAAAAGCACAAGAGATTATAAACGCAGGAATAAAAGTTATTATTGGAGCAGCTGCCTCTTCTGCTACTATTAAAGCCTCTGAAATTACAGTACCAAATAATGCTATTTTGATATCACCCTCTTCAACAAGCCCACTTATTACTGATCTTAACGATAATGACCTTGTATTTAGAACATGCCCCTCTGATGCATTCCAAGGAAAAATCATAGGTAGATATTTAAAAGAAAATTTAGGAGTTAACAGAGCAACTGCCTTATATATAAAAAATCCATATGGTATAGGTTTAAAAAATGAATTTACTAAAGAATTTGCATCTAGGGGAGGTGATACTTTAGATCCTATTTCTTATCCTGAAGAATTTGAAGAAGCAGGAACTCCACCTGATTTTACACCATACATAGATTCTTTAATCAGGCAAAATCCTGAATATGTAGTTCTCGTAGCTTACGATAGAGGTGGACTTGCTGTAAAAAGAGCAAAAGAAATGAATGCAACTTTTACTTGGTTTGGATGTGATGGAATTCAGACACAAGGATTTCTTGATAACGCTGGAGAATATGCCGAAGGTATAAGGGGAACAGCACCTTATCATGAAGAAGGTTCTCACTATGATAATTTTGCACAAAGATATAAGCAAAGAAGTGGTATGGATCCCGTTACATTTATAGCAAATACTTACGATGCCTTTATAGTCATAGCACTCGCTATACAAAAGGCAGGAACAGCTGATGATGGTATGAAGATAAAAGATGCATTAAGAGAGGTCGCAAATTATTCTCCTAATGATAGTGTAGTTTATGGTGGCCAGTTTAGTAAGGCTAAGGATTTAATAGCAAAAGGTATAGGGATTGATTATCATGGAGTTTCAGGACCTATCAATTTTGACGAAAAGGGCGATGTGATAATAGCACCATATGAGGTATGGGAAATAAGGGGAGGGAAATTTGTACACATTGAGACTATTCAACCTTAAAGTTTTAGTGCTCCTTATCCTGGGTAAAGTTCAAATCTTTGCCCAGGATATGCCTCCTGAACTCTTTTCTGCGCTTGTTATAAAAATAATACCCTATGTTTTAAATTTCAAAGATAAAGACACAATTAAAATTAAGTATTATGGAGAAGATGTTTATACAGCTGCTTTAAAAAATTATAATGGCAAAAAAATAAATGAAAAAACAATTATTGTTGGAAAGGACTTAAAGAATTTTAATATTTTCTTTTTTTCAGGAAAAAAAGAGGAGTTTATAAAGGTAGAGAGCGAAATAAGAAAAAATGAAGTTCTATCAATTTTTGTAAATGACATAACCTATCTTAAAGGCACCGGGATACTTGGTATAAAGGTTGAAGATGGAAAACCCTGTATTTATCTTAATACTTTGAGGGCTAAAGAAGTAGGGTTAAATTTCACCTCAGATTTTATGAGACTTATTAAAATTTATCAATGAAAATTTTTAGTCTTAGGAGTATAAGATCAAGAATATTTTTTTTACTAATAGTTTTTTCAATAATTTTAACATCCTTTTTCCTTTCTGCCTTTTATATATTTTCACGTAACATTTTTTTGAGAATGAAAAAAAATGAGGCTCAGAATTTTGCAAATTTATTAGCAGTTAATGTGGCGCCTTTCATTGCCATAAATGACCTTAACAAAATTGAAGAGACATTAGAGGTTTTATCAAAACATCCTTCACTAAATGAAATAAAAATATTTGGTATATTAGGTGAAGAATTGGTAAATAAAAAATTTAACGAATCAAAAAAGAAAATATGGGTCATTTCAGAGATAAAAAGCGAAGATCAAGTTTTGGGCGGTATTTCTCTTTCCTTTGACTATCCAAAAGAAGAAAAAATAATTTATGTTTTTTTAACACTTGCCTTTTTAAGCTCCTTTGTTTTTGTTTTTATTACTATACTTTTAACACAACGGGCTAGCATAAAAGTTTTAAATCCCCTTTTTAAAGTAATAAATCTTATGGAGGACTTCTCAAAGAAAAGGGGAGATTTAAGTGTAAGTATAAAAAGTGACTCAGCTTATGAAATAGATAGACTAGCAGGTGCCTTTAATAATTTTAAAGAGACAATAAGAGAAATTGTTTTAAAAATTATAAAAGTTTCAACACAAAGCAAAGACGAATCAGAGTTCATAAATACAACTTTTAATGACTTTAGAAACCAATTTGAAGAAATCACAAAGATGACCCAGGAAATTGCTGAGATAATCCAGCTACAATCTGAGACCCTTTTAACCCTTCAAAACAAAATTAATAACATGAAAGAAATTTTTGACGATATAATCTTAAAACTTGAAGAACATAGAAAACATACTGAAATTCTTTTTAAAGAAGTTGAAAAGGGAAAAGAAAGAGTAAAAAACTCAGAATTAATATTAACTAGTATGATAGAAAGCTTAAAAGAGTTTTCAAAATTAATTGAAGATTTTAAAAATACTAACGAGATTTTACTTGAAACATCAGAAAAAATTGAGGACTTTTCTCAACAAATAAACATTTTAGCTTTAAATGTTACTATAGAAAGCTCACATTTAAAAGAAGCACGACAATTTTCTGTCCTTTCTCACGAAATAAGAGAGATATCAGAGAGAGTGAGAAAATTTAATGAGGATTCAAAAAAAAGATACAGAGAAATTACTTCACATATAACAAATTTTATAAGCTTTATGACAGAATTCAGACAAAACACTATCTCTGAATTAAACAAAGTAAGTGAAACTCTTAAAACGTTTACAGAAATAGAAGATAAAGCCAGAAAAATTCATAAGTTTATTTTTGAAATAAACGAAAAAGTAATTCATACGAGAGAATTAGTAAAAGAACTTACCTCATCTTCAGAAGAAATCTCGAAAAAAGGAGAAAACATTGCCTCATCCACAGAAGAAATAAGTGCTGGTATGCAAGAAATTAACACTATTTCTCAAAGTATAAAAGATAAAGTAAACGAAGTTAACACTTTAATCTATGAACTTTTTAACCTCGTACACACATTTAAAGTATAAAACTTTTAAAAGTTGACAGATAACCTATTTTCTAATTTATAATGTAAAATGGCGACCCGAAAAATAAGAACACCGTTGGATGAAGAAACTGTGCTTTCAATAAAAAGTGGAGATATTGTTTATATCTCAGGGGTAATATACGCTGCAAGGGATGCTGCTCATAAAAGAATGGTCGAAGAGTACAAAGAAAAAGGGACTCTTCCTATAGATTTAAAGGGGCAAGTAATTTACTACGTAGGACCTTCACCTGAAAAACCAGGCCAAATAATCGGATCAGCTGGCCCAACAACTTCTCTTAGAATGGACCTTTACACTCCTTTTATGCTTGAAATGGGTGTAAAGGCAACTATAGGTAAAGGAGAAAGATCACAAGAGGTGATAGAGGCTATGAAAAAATTTGTAGCTATTTATCTTGTAGCAGTGGGAGGTGCTGGAGCTCTCCTTGCAAAAGTAGTAAAAAGGGTTCGTGTAATTTCTTACGAAGACTTAGGACCTGAAGCAATAAGAGAATTAGAAGTTGAAGACTTTCCAACAGTTTGCGCCATAGATGCATACGGGAATAACCTCTTTGAAGAAGGTGTAAAAAAATTTAGTAAATTATCCTAAACCCTCTATCTTAGGCAGCTCTTCAAGGGAGTTAAGGCCAAAAACCTTTAGGAATTTTTCTGATGTCCCGTATAAAAGAGGAGCACCCTTTACTTTCTTTCTACCTACAACCTTAACTAAACCCTTTTCTAATAGACTTTTTAAAGTAAAATCAACTGATGATCCCTTTAAAACTTCTATCTCAGCCTTAGTTATCGGTTGTTTATAGGCTATAATCGCAAGTGTCTGAAGCATAGATTTTGAAAGCTTTAAGGTATTATCTCCTTTCAATTTCTTTACATAATCACTATACTCCTCTCGAGTAAAAAAGGTATAACCACCAGCTACTTCTTTTATAACTATAGCCCTATTTTCACTTTCATATTCTCTTTTTAAGTTATCAATCTCTTCCTTTATTTTCTCTTTTGGATAACCTGTTAATTTTGCCAGTTTTTCAAGTGAAATTGGCTTTGTTGAAACAAAAAGTAAAGCCTCAATAATTCTTTTTAAATTTCTTTCAGATTCCATCTTTTACGAAAATACATAAAGAATATAAAAGATAAAAAAGAATCGATCAAAAATTCAAGAAAAGGTAAATTAAAGAATCTAAGGAAGACAAGAGCAGCAAGTAAAAGGGCGAGTAAAATAAATTCTTTATAATCCCTGAAATCTATAAACTTAGGGGTATAAAAGCATAGGGTCAAAAAGGCAACAGTTGATGAAATTGAGGAAGATAGGGCAAGTCCTGTATAACCCATCAGCTTAAAAAGAATCGGAGCAAAAAATAAAAAAGAAGTCAACATGTAAAGATGAGAAATATTTATTTCAACAATTCTTTTCTGTGAATAGAAATAATTTAAATGAACGTTAAATAGAGAGGAAGGAAGTATCCCCAAAGAAAACCATATAAAACTCAGCGAAGTCTTTAAAGTATCTATACTTTTAAACTTTCCCCTTTCAAAAAAAACCTTTACTATAAAATCAGAGTGAACAATCAATAGTAAAACCAAGGGAAAAAGTATAGAAAGAGAAAACTTATAAATTCTCTTTAGATATTCAATTTTTTTATCAGTCTCAGTCATATAAGGTAAGGAAACAGTTGCAAGACCTATTCCTAAAATTGCTATAGGAAAGTGTCTTAACCTGAAAGAATAAGAAAGATAAGAAAGTTCCCCCTCCGGTAAATATGAAGCAAGAAACGTCGTTATAATTATTATTATTTCGTTAGTTATTACCGTAACAAAGACAGGAATTAATAGTCTAAAAAAATCTCTAATTTCGGGAATAAACAAATTTTTTGTTATGGAAATTTTAACTTTTTTAATAACAAAAAAAAGTTGAAAGAGAGCTTCAAATAGACCGCCGATGACAATTGCAAGTGCGAGCGAAAAAAGAAAAAATTTTTCACTTAAATTTAAAAAAAAGTAAGATATACACCCTATTAAAAGAAAAGAGAAGTTAAAGAAAAAGGGGGCAAATGAAGGTGGAAAAAAATTTCTTTCAGAATTTAAAATGGAGCCAAAATAACCAGCCATTATAATAAAAAAAACAAAGGGAAACATCATCATTAAAGTATCTTTTGCATAGATAAATTTAAAACTAACATTTTTAAATCCAGGCGCAAAAATTAAAATTAAAAGAGGCGAAAGGAGTATACCTAAGAAAGTAAATAAAAGAGAAATTAAAAGAAAAAATGTAAAAGTTGAAGATACAAATCTCTTATACCTTGATAAATCTTTTTTATTTTCAATAAGTAGAGGAACTAAAGATACATGCATTATCCCTTCACCAAATAATATCCTTAGAAGATTTACAATTCTAAAAGAAGCATAGAAAACATCAGAAAGATGAGTAGCTCCTAAAGAGTAGGCAAGAAAAACCTCTCTTAAAAAGCCTAAAATTCTTGAAAGTAAGGTACCTATCCCAAAAATTAAGAGATTTAAAATAGTTTTTGAACCTACTTTTTTACCTCTATGATCTCCCCTGGAATCCATTTCTCCCAATTTGCTACAGAGGGCGGCTCTTCAGGAAGAGATGAATAAGTAAGTAAATAGTTACCATCTTGATTAATATCAACAAAAATAAACTGAATTCTTTTAGGACTTGTATAAACCCATGATTCCCAAGCTCTATTTGCTTCAGGATAATAGGAACTTGTAACATAAGATGGTTCTCCATACTTTATAAAAATCTTTCCTCTATCTGTATATCTTCCTTTAAGCTTTAAACCGAGAGAAAAATTTTGATCTGAAAACTTTATTCTTTTAATAAGTTCTATAACAAACTCATTTGCCTCAGTTTCTGGATCTGGATCAAACTTTTTCCAGAACTTCTGAACAAAAAGCTTTTTTCCATTAAAATCACTTATTTTCCTAAATTCCTCTATTTCTTCAGGAGTTGCAAAATAATCTATAAAAAAAAGATAATTCTCATAATACCTTTTTATACTCTCTTCCTTTATTGTCTTAAATGATACATAGCTAAACCTTTCCTCTCTTTTAAAATGAACATTACCATCTTTTATTACACTCACAACAAGAGTATAGTCACCTGTATCAAGTTTATTTAAAGAGATGCTTGCACTTGTTATACCCCTTTTGGTACTTGGAACTTTATTCTCCTTTGAATAAATTTTTTCACCATCCCTATATACTTCATAACTTACTATCTCCCTCCCCTCAAACCCGTAGAGCTCATAGAAAAAATGAATTATACTATCGGGAAATGAAAAATTTAGTGGAAACTTTGGATCAAAACTAAAATGTTCCCTAGTAAAAAAGTACTCTTCTTTTTTACCGATTCTTGGAACTATGAAAATATCCGAAATAAAGGGATAATTAATCTTTAAACTCTTCTTAAAATTAACTTCTCCCTCTTTTGCTTTAGTTTTAAACTTTACTTTTATTAGATATTCACCTTCATCTAAATTTAAGATGAAAACATCGTAAATTTTTGTCTTATCTGTATAACCCCCTATTTTAAAACTTTTTGTAAACTTATCTTTACGAGTTTCCCCTTTTAAAATATTTTCCCAGTAGACCTCTATATCAAACTTGCCCTCATAGTAACCTACTTTTTTCTCAAGTGGCACCTGATTAACATTTAATTCATACCACATTTCAATACTGAAATTATGTCCATTAAAAGTTGTAAAGGGAAAAAGATAAAACTCAAATTTTCCCTTTGAGAGAAAAACTGTTGAGATCAGGAAGTGCACTAATATTTTAATCATCAGTACTGAGGATAAAGTTCTCTTAAATCGGTTACAAGTTGATAATCACCAAAGCCAGTTTTATCGACAAAAATAAATTTAATTCCAAGTTTTGTGTAATACCATATCTGATAGGGATAGGTTCCAAATTCAAAGGGATGGTCCTCTATGTAGTCAGGGGATCCATACTTTATATATATTCTTCCTCTATCTGTTTTATAACCTTTAATAGGACCTGAAAAGTTTTTCATAACATACTCAAATCTTTCGATGAAGGTAATTTCAAGTTCATTATGTGGGGTTTGTGGATCAGGATCACGAGTTTTCCAAAAGGCCTTCCATTTATCTTCTTTTTCTTCTTCTTTAGCTTTAAAAAGCTCTTCAACATCCTTAAAATCAAACAAAATTCTTAAAGCCTCTATAAGATCTCTCCAATCGAAAATCGAAAATAAATCAATCTTTTTTAAACTTATCTCTCCGGTTAGTTCTATCTTTTTTTTATTTATATAAAATTCCAAATTGTAAGTTAAGGGAATCTTTAGATTTGAAAGATTTAAAGTATCGATTAACTTATTCAAACCATCTTTGACCTCAAAGGCTAGTTTTTTAAAAAGTTCATTCTTCTTATAGAAACTTATTTCTAACCTTCCTTTTTTCTTTGATTTAAAAGTTAAAATAAAGTTATAAAGAGAGTCAGAGAGAGGTGGAACATCGTATATTATTTCGTTTTCTTTAATTTTATAGAAGATAATATCTCCAACGCTTATAAAATCCTTAACCACAAATTCCTTTGAGTAAGTCCATCTTCTCTGTGAGTTCAAGTCTAAAACTTCAATATTTATTTTTTTTATAGTGCCTTCTAGTGCAATCCATTTCTGAAATTTTATCCTATTTTTCTCATCTCTTGTATCTTCATATTTTTCAAAACTCACCTTCTGGTTAAATCTAAAAAAGTACTCCCTCTTATCTTCTGCAACACAGCTTATGTTAAACTCTGTCCAGCCAAGAAACTCTTCCTCAGATTTTTTAAAAACTAATAAGTGGGGCAAAACTTTAACATCTACTAAAATTGAATCTCCTTTTTCAAAAATTTTCTTACATACATTAAAGTTAATCGTATCTACTAAAAAAGAAATAACAAAAAAACTCAAAAAATTTAGATAAAATATCACAAATTAAGCCCTCCTAATTGATATAGAAAAGAAAGCAAGAAGGCAGAAAAAATTAAAGCTATAACTGCAACTATAACGGCAATAACTATTGAAATAATAATAAAGATACCGATTAGTTGAAATAGCTGTTTAATCTTACTGTGGAACTGAACTAAATCTTCCTCTTTTTTAGTTAAATTTGCTTTATCAGCAGCTGATGCAGCTTGTAAAGCTACAACACCAATCCAAATCGTAATCCAAGCCCAAATTATTCCAATAATTGTAAAAACTTGCAATACTCCACCAATTATACTTATCACGCCAAAAAATCTAATCCACCCGCTCCCCTTTGAGGCACTTTCGTATATTTCCATTAATTTCCCCCCTTAAACTTGCGGGATCGAACCCTATTTTAAATATTTTAAAACAAATTAAGCTCCTAAATAAAGGGAGATTTTCGAAAATACACCGAACAAAAGCAAAATTCCTAAAATCAAAAGCAATAAGCCTGAAATAATTTCAAAAATTCTTAAGCTTTTCCTTAGCTTTTGAAATAGTAAAAAGAAAAAATTGATAAAAAATCCCGATATAATAAACGGGATAGCAAGACCCAAAGAATAAAAACCAAGAAGTAAAAGACCTTTAAAAGGTGAACCATAAGTAGCAGCAAGTGCTAAAATAGAAGCAAGCACAGGCCCTATACAGGGAGTCCAACCAAAACCAAAAGCAAAACCAACAAAAAAAGAATTTAAAAAAGAGATACCAAATTTAACCGGATTTATCCTCCTTTCAACATCAAGAAACTTAAAACGAAATAAACCAATTAAATGTATTGACAAAATGATTATAAAAATACCCGCCACTTTCTCTAAAATCTCTCTCTTATCTAAAAAAAAGGAACCTATTAATGAAGAGGAAAAACCTAAAAATAAAAAAACCGTAGAAAAACCTAAAACAAATAAAAGCGAATGAAACAAAATTAAAAAATAATACTTTCCCTTTTTCTTAAGTTCATTAACCGAAACACCCGTAATATAGGAAAAATAAACGGGAATTAGGGGCAAAATACAAGGAGAAAAAAAGGATAAAAAACCAGCCATGAATGAGACCACTATCGAAGGGTGTTCCATGCCCTTTTATAATAAACTTAAAGTCCAATGATTTGCAAGATTTTCTGAAAAGTTTTTATAATAAAGTCTATGGAGTTAAGTAAAACTTATAATCCTAGGGAAATTGAAGAAAAGTGGCAAAAGTTTTGGGTTGAGAGGAACCTCTACCAAGCTGGAAAAGAAAAAGATAAAAAGCCCTACGTGATAATGATGCCACCTCCAAATGTAACCGGCACACTACATATGGGTCATGTTCTTAACAATACACTCCAAGATATTTATGCAAGATACATGAGAATGAAAAGCTTTGATGTTCTATGGCTACCAGGTGTTGACCACGCTGGAATTGCAACTCAAAACGTTGTCGAAAAAGAATTGGCAAAAGAAGGTAAAACAAGATTTGACCTAGGAAGAGAAAAGTTTTTAGAGAAAGTATACGAGTGGATTGAAAAGTATGAAAAAATCATAAAGTCTACACTTATGAGACTTGGCTGCTCCTGTGACTGGACTAAGTATAGATTTACTATGGATGAAATCATGTCAAGGGCTGTTCTTGAGGCTTTTGTAAGACTTTACAAAAAAGGACTAATTTACAGGGGGAAATATATAGTAAACTTTTGTCCAAGATGTGAAACTACGCTGTCAGATGAAGAAGTTGAAAGGGAGGAAACAAAGGGAGCCCTCTACTATATTAAATATCCTCTTGAAAAAGGAGGCTCTATCACTGTTGCAACAACAAGACCTGAAACAATGCTGGGAGATGTTGCAGTTGCTGTCAATCCAAAAGATGAAAGATATAAGAGTCTTGTTGGCAAGTACGCTATCTTACCTTTTATTAAAAGAAGACTTATTATCATAGAAGATGACTCTGTTGATCCAGAGTTTGGAACAGGCGCTGTAAAAGTAACACCATCACATGATTTTAATGATTTTGAAATCGCAAAGAGACATAATCTGCCTTTTGTAACAATTATGGACACAAAGGGAATAATAAATGAAGAGGGCGGGGAGTTTAAGGGTCTGGATAGATTTGAGGCTAGAAAGTTGATAGTAGAGAGACTTAAAAACTTAGAACTGTTAGAAAAAATTGAAGATTATAAGGTTATTTTAGGCAGGTGCTATAGGTGTGAAACTGTTATAGAGCCGTACCTATCGGAGCAGTGGTTTTTAAGTATGAAAGAGATGGCAAGAAAAGCTTACGAAGCCGGAGAAAAGGGAGAAGTAAAGTTTTATCCGCCTTCGTGGAAAAAGTTATATGACCAGTGGCTTTTAAATGTGAAAGATTGGGTAATCTCAAGACAACTCTGGTGGGGACATAGAATACCAATTTATTATTGTAACGACTGTAATCATATAATGTCAGAAGTTAAAAAACCCTCAAGATGTGAAAAGTGTAATTCTCAAAATATTACTCAAGATGAAGACGTACTTGATACTTGGTTTTCATCTTGGCTTTTTCCCTTTTCTACTTTAGGTTGGCCTGAAAAAAATGAACTTTTAGAAAAATATTATCCAGGCTCTTTACTTGTCAGTGCCTGGGATATTCTCTATTTTTGGGTTGCAAGGATGATAATGGCAGGTCTTGAATTTTTAGACAGTGTACCATTTAGAGATGTTTTAATTCATGGTCTTTTAAGAGACGAAAGAAGGAGAAAACTTTCTAAGTCTTTGGGTAACTCACCTGATCCACTAGAACTCTTTGAAAACTACGGTGTTGACGGTGTTAGGTTCTCAATTCTTTCTATTGCTCCAGAGGGAAGGGATATTATTTTCAGTGTTGATAAAATGAAAATTGGTAGAAACTTTTGTAATAAGATATGGAATGCCTTTAGGTTAATTTCAAGTCACGTTGAAGAAAATGAGATACTTGAGAGGGAGTTGCCGATGGAGCTCGAGCTAGAGGACAAGTGGATTTTAATGAAATTTAATGAAACACTAAGAAAGGTAAATGACAGGCTTGAAAATTACGATTATCCAGAGGTAGCAAAACTCATCTACCAATTCTTCTGGTTAAACTTTTGTGACTTTTATCTTGAATCTATAAAAGATAGACTAAAAGACGTAGAAAAGAGGAAGGTGGCTCTGAAAGTTTCCTTTATAGTTTTTGAAAACTTTCTCAAAATGGCACATCCTTTAATTCCCTTTATAACTGAGGAGCTCTGGCATAGGCTGCCCTTTAAACGTGAAAAGGAGAGTATCTCTCTTGAAAGTTGGCCCTCTGAATTTAACGTTTCCTTCGAAAAAGAAAAAAGAGATTTCGAGTTTCTAAAAGAAACAGTAAACCTTGTAAGAGAACTAAGGGGTATTTACAATATCCCTACTAGTGAAAAAATAGAAGTATTCATAGGAACTGAAAAAGATAAAAGATTTTTTGAACTTTTAAAACTATTAACAAAATCGTCAGTACTTGACAAAAAGCCCTCTGAAAACTTTTTAGGCTATGTTATATATGGAGAAGAACTTTTAGTTTCATTGCCTAAAACAGTAAATATTCAGAAAGAAAAACAAAGAATCAAAAAAGAGATATCAGAACTCGAGGGCTTAATAAAAGATTTAGAGAAAAAGCTTTCAAATCCAGATTTTCTTGAGAAAGCTCCAGAGGAAGTTATTAGAAAAACTGAGGAAAAAAAGAAAATGTTTGAAGAAAAGTTAAATACCTTAATGAAGTATTTATAAAGATGAGTAACTACAAATTTAGCAGAATGGAGGATTTTTTAAATAACTTTCCGCAAGATCTTTTATTTTACAAAAATATAAAAAAAGGTGAGATAGGGCCTTTTAAGGAATTAAACATAGTGGGAATGGGGGGATCGGGGATTGTGGGAAGAATTTTATCACCCTTTTTAAAAATAAAACACAACATCTATAACAATTACTTTTATAAAGTTTTAAATGACACAAGTTTAAATATTCTTATATCCTATTCTGGTAACACCGAAGAAACTTTAAGCTTTATAAAGCCATTAGAAGGAAAAAATATTATAACTATTTCTTGTGGAGGAAAATTGGAGGAGATTGCCTTAGAGAAGAAAATTATCCATTATAAACTTCCATCAGGATATCCTCCAAGATGTGCTTTGCCTTTAATGTTTTCAACATTAAGTCTAATTCTCTCAGATTTTATTACATTCAAAGTTGAGGAACTCGATGAAGTAAAGGAATTTCTTGAGGAGAAAAAAGAAAACTTTTCATCCATTGAAGGCGAATGTATGGATCTTGCACAAAAAATTTATAAAAGACCTCTTTTTATTTACACAGCCTATCCATATAACTCTATTGCCTATAGGATTAAAACACAGTTAAATGAAAACTCGAAACACTTTGTACACATCGATTTTATTCCTGAGATGAATCATAACGAAATTGAGGGTCTAAATGAGCCTGAAGAAGTAGTAGGAAGGGCCTGGGTTTTATTCATAGTTGGAAAATATATGAATCCAAGAAACAGAAGAAGAATAGAAGAGACAATTAAAATAATACAAAATAATGTGATGGGAATTACGGTTTTTGAGCCTCAGGGGGAAAATCTCTTAAAAGAAACATTTTATACAATTTATTTTTTTGACTATCTATCGGTACATCTTGCAAGACTTAACAAAGTAGATCCCTTTAGAATTGAAAAAATAGAAAGGTTAAAAAAGGCACTTTCCAATTGAAAGTTATAATTCCAATAGCCGGCAAGGGAACAAGAACCTATCCCTTATCCTACTCTACTCCCAAGCCTCTTTTAAGAATTAAAGGTAAACCAATCCTTCATTATGTGACGGAAATCTTAAAAGTTTTACAGCCAGAAGAGGTAATTTATGTCATTTCTCCACATTTATTAGAGTTAACTGAAGAAATAAAAAAAATAAGACCTTATAAAACTTCTTTTGTTATTCAGGAAAAACCTTTAGGTTTAGGTAACGCTGTTTTATGTGCAAAAGATAAACTAAAAAAAGGGAAATCGCTTATTCTCTTAGGTGATTCAATTGTAAAGTTTAGTCTAAAGTCCTTTGATGAGAAAAAAAATTATATTGGTATATATAGGGCAGAAAATCCTGAAAGGTTTGGAGTAGTAACTATAAAAAATGGAAAAATAGTAGAGGTTGAGGAAAAACCTACAAAACCAAAATCAAATCTTATAATATGTGGAGTTTACTATGTAAAAAACATAAAAAAAATTTACTCAGCACTTGAGGAAATAGAAAAAAGAGAGATAAAAACAAAGGGAGAGTTTCAGCTCACAGATGCTCTTAAATTACTAATAGAGAAGGGGGAAGAATTTTATCCACTAAAGGTTACAAAGTGGCTCGATACAGGAACCTTAGTCGATATTCTCGAAACCCAGAAAAAAATTTTAAAGGGAAACAAAATATTAGAAAAAGAAAAAATTATAAACACTCAAATTACTATGCCAGTTTGGATTGATAAAAACGTAACTATAGAAAACTCTTTTATCGGACCTTTTGTATCTATAGAGAGAGAATGTGAAATAAAAAACTCAAAGATTAAAAATGCAATAATTTACAGGGGATCTAAAGTAATAAATTCAGAGATAAACACTGGTATTATAGGAGATTGTTCTGAGATTAAAAACTTAAATCTAAAAGAGGTGTTTATTACGAAAAATTCAAAAGTTACAGGTTAGTTAGCTTTTAGAGCAGACCGCCCTTGTGATCAGAGAATCTCTCAAACTCAAAAACTGGTGTATGACCAACTACGTTTTTTACTCTACCAATTAAAAAAATACCCGGGTCAAACCTACCCCTTATAATTCCCTTTATGTTTTCTCTGGTTTTAACTTTTGTAAAACCATCAAACTTTTCGCTTTCTCCCTCAGTCAAAAGAATAAACCTTTTTCCTATCATCTCTTTTCTTCTTTCACTAATTATTTCGTTCACTTTGTTAATAAGAATCTGCAGCCTCTCCTCCTTTATTTCATCTTTAACTTTATCTTTGAACTTTCTGGCCGGAGTATTTGGTCTTTCTGAATATTTAAACATAAAGGCCATATCAAACCTTACTTTCTCCACCACATCAAGAGTCTCATAAAAATCTCCATCTTCTTCGCCTGGAAAGCCAACAATTATATCGGTTGTAATAGTTGAATCTGGAAACTCGTCCCTTGCCATAAAACATAGATCTAAAAACTCTTCCTTTGTGTAGTCTCTTTTCATTCTCTTTAGAATTTTATTTGAACCAGATTGAAGAGGCAGGTGAAACCAGTGCGAAATATGCTCACTTTCCTTAATCACCTTAAAAACTTTATAAGAAAAATCTCTTGGATTTGGTGATAAGTACTTTATCCAAAAGTTACCACTAAGCCCCTTTTCAAGATTATAAAGAAGATCAGCAAAATCAAAACCAGTTTCGTAATCAAAATAAGAATTGACGTTTTGTCCAAGTAAAAAAATCTCTCTTGAATTTCTCTTTAAAAGCTCTTCACATTCTTTAAGAATTGAGCTAAAACTTCTTGAAACCTCCCTACCTCTTGTATAAGGAACTATACAAAAAGTACAAAAATTATCACATCCTATTGAAATGTTAACGTAAGAAGTTACAGGATGTGTCGATTCTGGAACAATCTCATACTCTGGAACTTCATTAAATCCTACTTCTATTACTTTTTTACTCTCTATCACTGAATTTACAACATCTAAAACTTTATGAATTTTTCTTGTGCCTAAAATAGCATCAACGCCAATTTCAAAGATTTTTTCCTTTTCGCCTTCAGCTACACAACCTGCAAAGATGACTTTTTTTCCCTTTCGTTTTAAATCCTTTGCATAAACTTTTGCCTTTCTTTCTGCCTTTTCCCTAACTGAGCAAGAGTTTATAAGGATGACTTCAGCATCTTCTGGCTCTGTCTCAACAAAACCATTTTTTAAAAGTATTGACCTCATTATCTCAGAATCTCGAACATTCATCTGACAACCAAAGGTCAAAATTGAAAACTTCATAATCTAAAAATTGATTTAAAATTATAAAGGAAAAAAATTTACAGTTCAATTGAAATTTAGGGCTTCTTTTTATAAAATAAAGTAGTTTGAAAGTAAGGGAGATAATCAGTTTGGTTGAAAGGGATGTTCCGTTAAGTTTTATAAAGGGGCTAGTAAAAAAGCTCTCTCAACATCACAGAATACAGGTATCAGAGGGTTATACAAGGGCAGTCTCAGAGCTTAAATATATATTAAAGAATGAGCAGATAAATTTTAAAATTTACAGGTTACCCTTTAAAAAAGATACAGAGTATTTTTATCAGAAATTTTTCCCTTATTGGAAAATAAATAAAGGCTATTTAAAGATAATCGAGCCTTTTACTTGTATTATTGCTGATTACAATGAAATTCCCCTCTCTGTTATTCCAAGGAGTAAAAAAACATACGGTATCTATGAAATTATAGACCTTGAAGATGAAAGAGAGGGTAAAAATGAGGGAAAGATTCTTTTAACCGATGATTTTAAGAAGGCCTTTTATAAGGTAGTGGGAAAAGACATGGGAATTTTGTATTACGGTATGCCGAAAATTGAAGGGGTAAGAAAAGAGGAAGAGTTAGATGATTATATTCATTATGTTTCTTTTTGGGAAGAGGGATTTTTTGGATTTTCAATACCTCCAAAGATAGGGAAATACCTTAAAAAAATTTTAAGGGAGGGTAAAAAAATAAGGGCAGAAGTTAAAATTGACAGCGAATTTTCTGAGGGTTTTATCGAAATAGTTGAAATTCTACTAAAGGGTAAAAAGAGAAATGAAGAAGTATGGCTTATTTCACATTTATGCCATCCTGCTCCCTTTGCAAACGACAATATCTCTGGTGTTTCTATTAGCCTTGGCATTGCAAAGTTTTTTTCAGAACTAATGAAAAATAACAATTTAAAACTTAAAAGAAATTTGAGAATACTTTTATTACCTGAAATGACAGGGACCTGTGCCTATTTAAGTAAATTTTTCAATAATAAACTTAATGTTATCTCTGCGTTAAACCTTGATATGACTGGAGAGGATCAGGAAAGATGTAAAAGTTCATTAACTGTAGAGAGAGAACCTCACTTTTTAAGGAGTTTTTCAGGATACCTTGCTGGATACATAATGCAATTCATTTCAGATGGAATTAAAAATTTTGGTGGAACCTCTGAGATAGAAATTTTTAGAAAAACTATCACAGCATATTCAGGTGGTTCTGATCACTATATCCTAATTTCACCTTGTTTTTCTATCCCCTCCATAATGCTAAATTACTGGCCCGATAAGTTTTATCACACAACCGCCGATACTATAGATAAAGTATCCGAAATCTCTCTAAAAAATTCCTATACACTAAGCTCCACCTTTTTATATTTTCTTTTAAACTGCGAAAAAGAAGACATAGAAGCTCTAAAGGAAAAAATTAAAGAGATATTCAAAAAAGAGATGATTGAACTTAAGATTAAAGAGAGTGAGCCTAAGAAATTCAAAAGGGAATACCTAGGTGTTATAAATGCCTTAAACTCACTTAGAAGGATTGATAAATCAATAAAAATTGAGGAAGATGTAAAAGAAATTAGAAAATTCTTGAAGGATGAGAAAATTGAACTAGAAAAAGAAGAGAAAATTGAAACTAAGGAAAACTTTGTTTTGAAAAAGATCTACAAGGGAGTCCCAGTATCCCTAAGCCAACACCTTGATTTTGAATGGAGAAAAAAATTAGATGAATATAAAGAAAAAGAAAAAAACATACAAGTTCTAATAGATCTTATCTCATATCTCTCAGATGGAAAAAGAAACATAAATGAGATAATAAATACTATAAACTTAGAAGTTGAGACTCTCAACATAGATAGCATTTTCTTTGCTGTACAAGTTCTCCAAAGAGCTGGATTTCTGGAAATAATCTGAAAATAACTGTATTATTAAAATATGAAGATACGGAGGGGATTTACGTTTCATATAGTCTCAATGAGGGAGGAGATTCCCTCGCGCTTTTTGTCCCCGCCCACAAACGTCTATGAAACTGAAGATGAATGGATTATAGAGGTAATTATACCGGGAATTGAGAGGGACTCTCTTAAAGTCATTGTTCAGGACAATTTTTTAAAAGTTGAGGCAAAAAAAGAACAAACAGAAAAAATGGCTCTATGCCATCACTGTTTAGAATGGCCCTACTCTGACTATAAAAGAACCATCGAAATACCTAAAGATGCAGAAATTTCACAAATAACAACAAGTTACAAAAATGGCATCTTAAAAATTAAGCTCCCAAAAAAAACAAAAAAAATAATTGAAATTGAGTTAAAATAGTTTAAAAACTAAGCCTAAACAATAATTAAAAATATGAAGAGGGAATTTGAGTACCATATTCCGGAGATTCTCCCAATAATCCCTGTAAAGGGAGGTATAATTTTCCCAGGAATGGCAATTCCCTTTCTTGTAAAAGAGGAAAATTACCAGGTTCTGGTTGAAGAAGCACTTAAATCTGAAAAAATTTTTGGATCTTTTCTTATGAA
>JBCNVI010000001.1:224878-240395 GCA_039630235.1 Candidatus Hydrothermales bacterium
TTGTAAAAGAGGAAAATTACCAGGTTCTGGTTGAAGAAGCACTTAAATCTGAAAAAATTTTTGGATCTTTTCTTATGAAAGAAGAAGATAAGCAGTTTGATCCATCTAACATATACCACGTCGGCACAGCAGTCTACATTCACAGGATGGTAAGAGCTCCTGACAATTCTATGAGACTCTTTGTTCAAGGTCTTAAACGAATCCAAATTCTTGAGGTAGAAAAAAAAGAGAAGGGCTATTATGCAAAGATAAAAATTCTCGAAGAAATATATCCAGAAGATAAAAAAATCCTTGAGGCACTTAAACAAAGTATTCTTTCAATACTGGGAGAGATAGCTGAGGCTGTTCCTTACGTTCCAGAAGAGGCACTACTATTTCTATCTAGTATTGAGGATTACTCACTGTTTACAGACATGGTAGCCTCATCTTTAAATACTAGCGCTGAGGAAAAGCAGAAGGTGTTAGAAATTCTGAATATAGAGGAAAGAATGAAAAAGGTTTTGAGTCTAGTTCAAGCAGATAAAGAAGTGGCTGTTTTATCTAAGAAGATAAAGGAAGAGGTTAATGAGTCCTTTGAGAAAAAAAGGAGAGAACATATTTTAAGGGAGCAGTTAAGGGCTATACAGAAAGAATTAGGAGAACTTGGTGAAACTGAAAAAGAAATACAAGAATTAAGAAAAAAAATTGATGAAAAGGGATTATCCGAGGAGGCAAAGTCAGTTGCCCTAAGAGAATTAGAAAAGCTCTCAAGATTACATCCTGCCTCTCCCGAGTACTCTGTATCAAGAAATTACCTTGACTGGCTTTTAGCCCTCCCTTGGAATGAAGAAACAGAAGATATTTTAGACATAGAAAGGGCAAAGAAAGTTCTTGATGAGGATCACTATAATCTTGAAAAAGTTAAAGAGAGGATACTTGAGTTTTTAGCTGTAAGAATAATAAAAAGGGGTAAGTTAAAAGGCCCCATTCTTTGTTTTGTAGGTCCCCCAGGTGTTGGAAAAACTTCACTTGGAAAAAGTATTGCAAGAGCTCTTGGTAGGAAGTTTATAAGAATGGCACTTGGTGGAATAAGAGATGAAGCTGAAATTAGGGGTCACAGGAGAACTTATGTAGGAGCTTTGCCAGGTAGAATAATTCAAGGAATAAGACAGGTTGGAACAAAAAATCCGGTGTTTATGCTCGATGAAGTTGATAAAATAGGTTTTAACTTTAGGGGGGATCCAGCCTCTGCTCTACTTGAAGTACTTGATCCTGAGCAAAATTACTCTTTCCGTGATCACTACATTGAAGTTCCCTTTGATTTATCTCAAGTTTTCTTTATTGCGACTGCTAACACAACATTTACTATACCCCCTCCGTTACTTGACAGGATGGAGGTGATTGAAATACCAGGATACGTAGATAGAGAAAAAATATTTATAGCTACTAAATATCTTATACCTAGGCAAAAAAAAGAAAACGGTCTTGAAGGTTTGACAATTAAATTTACAAAGAAAGCGCTAGAGAAAATAATAAATGATTACACAAGGGAGGCAGGGGTAAGACAGTTAGAGAGAAAAATAAGTGAGATAATGAGAAAAATTGCGGTTGAAATCTTAAAGTCAAAAGATGGTAAGACTGAGTTTTATATAAAGCCTAACCAAGTGGAAAGGTATCTCGGGTCACCTATTTTTTACTCAGAAACAAAGGCAAGAAAGGGCACCGTAGGAGTAGCTACAGGTCTTGCATGGACTCCAACTGGAGGCGAGATTCTATTCATTGAATCAGCTAAAATGCAAGGTAGAGGAAGCTTAATTTTAACTGGTAAGCTTGGTGAAGTTATGAGAGAGTCTTGCCAAGCTGCTCTGACACTTATAAGAGCAAACGCAGAATCCTGTAATATAAATTATTCAGAGATAGAAAAAAACGATATACATATTCATGTTCCTGAGGGAGCTATACCAAAAGATGGACCCTCTGCTGGAGTAGCAATATTTGTATCACTACTTTCACTTTTTACAGGTATACCGGTTGATTCAGAGGTTGCAATGACAGGTGAAATTACCCTAAGGGGAAAAATAATGCCTGTAGGAGGAATAAAGGAAAAAGTCTTAGCAGCAAAAAGAGCTGGTATTAAAAAGGTTATATTACCAAAGTGGAATGAGAAAGATGTAAGAGAACTTCCATCCTACATTACAAAGGGTATGGAATTTATCTACGTTGAAAATATTAGTGAAGTGGTAGATCTCCTTTTCCCCAATCTAAGAAAAAAGACGAAAAAGAAAAGTTAGTTACTCTTCGTAAAAACCTTCAACAGAGGCTATATCTTCGTATCTAACCTTTGAAGCATCAATTTCAAGAAGCCTTTCTTTGAACATTTCAAGTGCTTCAAAGTAGTTCAAATCAATTTTTCTCTTTTTCCCAAAAGGGTTAGCTTTACTAACTACAAACTGTTTTATGAAGGGATGATTAATACCTCTTTCTTTAATTTTTAGTACTTTATCTTGAACTATTTCATCAACCTCAGCTAAAAAGGCTGCTCTTTTTTCTCTCTCTAAAAATGCTTCTTCAAAGGGCAAATCAAGAAAGTTATCTATCTTCTTTAAAAAGGAATGATAGGCACCTCCCGAAAATTTTGGTTTACTCTCATATAAAATACCAAGTGTTATATAAAGGGCCTCTTCAAATTGGAAAGAAAATTCACTCTCATATCTTTCTTTTTCTTCTTTCATTAAGGTCTTATACATTCTTATTACTTCAAGTGATTTTTCTCTTATGTTGTGAGCTTTTTCAGTATTTAAGGCCAAAATCTGGTAGGTTGTCGAATAGTCAGGTATTAAAATACCTATAATCTTTTCTTTTCCGAGTCTAACCATAGCTTCTCTCCTGTGGTTACCGTTTGGAGTCCAATAAACTCCCCTTTTTGGTCTTACGAGGATAATTGGATCAAGGTATCTACCGATACTTTCAATAACTTCCATAAGTCTTCTAACGTGTGATTCAGATAAATCCCTCTGAAATGGTGTAGGCTCTACCAGGGATAATGGTATTTCAACGAGAAACTGTGGTTTTTCACCGTAGGGGTCATTGAAAATGGAAAGAATCTTAACACCATCACTTTCAATTTCCTCTGCCAATTTTTTTATTTCGTTGCTTATAATCTCCATATGATTCCCCCTTTTAGGATTTTAAAAAATCAATTATTTTAATCAATTCATTTTTTATTTCTCTTAACAATTTCCTATCATCTATTTCAAGAGGTAGGTCAATTTGTGTTTTATCTTTTATACTGAGTATTTTTTTCTTTACACCCTCTAAAGTTAAACCATCATTATAATGTAGTTTTTTAATGAGTTTAATCAGATTTATATCATCTATCGTATAGAATCTTCTACCCCTAATTTTCTTTGGTCTTAAGGCTGGTATCTGTGATTCCCAGTATCTTATTACATGGGGTTTTACCTCTGTTATCTCTGAGACCTCCTTTATTGTGTAATAATACTTTTCTCTCATGAAAGGTTAAGTCTTGTTCTTATGAGCATGCTTCTGAACTTATCTCTTTCTTTCTCCTCCATTATCTTTCCATAAAGGATTTGAAGATGGGCAGGTTGATTTAAAAGCATTATTTCATTAATTTTTTCAATGCTAATATCAAGGATATTCATACCAGCTGCAAGTCTTAGATGTGACGCATACTCCATAACCTCTCTTGAAGTTAAAAATCTTGCATTCTTTATGATACCTATCGTTCTAAATACCCTGTCCTCTATAAAATCTCTCGAATTTTTTAAAAACTTTTCCCTCTCCTCCCTTTCAATTTCAATTATTCTATAAACTACATTTTTAAAGTTTGAAAGTATATCTTCTTCGCTTTTACCAAAAGTTCTTAAAGAAGAAAACTGAAAGATATTTCCCATAACTTCTGAACCCTCTCCATAGTAACCTCTGACTGTTACATCGTTTGTAATAGCAAATTTAAAAATATCCTGAATTTTTCCAGAAATAAAAGAGATAGGAAGATGTAAAAGGCAAGAAACTCTGAAACCTGTGCCTACATTCGATAGACAAGAAGTAAGAAAACCGTACTTTTTACTGTATGCGTACTCCAAAGTAGAGCCAATAAGATCATCTATCTCCATTATTTTCATAAAGGCCTCTTCAAACATAAAACCAGGATAAAAAACTTGTATTCTTAAATGATCTTCTTCATTTAACATTATGCTTATCCTCTCCTCCATATCAATAACTAAACCACTTCCCCTTCCTCCCTTTAAAAGGTCTCTTGAAATTAAATGCCTCTCAACTAGAAAGTCCTTTTCAATTCTTTCAAGTTCTCCAATCTCATAAATTTCCAGATTCTTTAGTTTATCTATAGAAAAAAGTGCATCTTTTAATAAATTAAAAATTTGTACCTTTTTCTCCTCATCTATAAAAAGTGGGAAATGATAAGCCTTTAAATTTCTTGCAAGTCTTAGCCTTATTGAGAGTACAATATCACTATAAGAAGGGCTAACAAATCTAAGCCAAAAGGGAAGTTTTTCACTCATCCATCTGAATCTATCAGGTACCATCAGAGCCTTCCACTTCCTTTAAAAGATCTCTAAGCCTTGCAGCCCTTTCAAACTCTTCCTTTTTTATTGCCTCCTCAAGCGCCCTTTTTAAAACCCTTAATTTAAACTCTTTATTAGGTTCAACAACACCTCCATAAATTTTCCCCCTATGCTCAGTCGCTCTATGATAATCGTAAACTATCTTACTTACATGTGGCTCAAAGCTCTCATAACACTTTTCACACTTTAGTTTCATTACCCTTAAGAACTCCGAAAGCTTTAAACCACAATTTATACATACAAGATCCTCCTCTGGCTTTAAGTGGGAAGTTTCCTTTTTAGGAACTGGTAAGCTTGAAACAGAGGACTCAGAAAGTCCCATCGCTTCCATTTCAGCACAATCTTTACATAAGTATAATTTCACTTTTTTACCTCCCTCAAAAATTGTAACTTTGATCTCTGCTTTTTTTATCTTACATTTTTCACATAGACCCTCTTTTTTTTCCGTCATTTCATTAGCCTCAGTTTACCTTCCTGTAAATAATAACATAAATTGAAATGTTTTATCCATAATGGGTTATGGGATACCATAATCAAAGATACGTTATTTTTTTCTACAAGTTCAAAAAGAATATTCATAACCTTGTGAGCGTTTTTTTCATCGAGACTCCCTGTAGGCTCATCAGCAAAAATAATTTCTGGATTATTCACAATCGCACGAGCAATTGCCACTCTTTGCTCCTCCCCACCAGATATCTGTGAAGGATAAAAGTGAATCTTTTCTTTTAGACCCACTAGCTCAAGAACCTCTATTCCCCTTTTTCTTGCGGCACTTTCATTTTCACCCTTTATTAGAAGCGGTATCATAACATTCTCCAGGGCAGTAAGTTCTCTTATAAGATTGTAAAATTGAAAGATAAATCCAAACTTTTGATTTCTTAATTCCTTTAATCTTTTCTCATCTTCAAAAGATATTAGTTCACCCTTAAAAAAGATTCTTCCACTATCAGGTTTATCAAGGAGAGAAAGAAGCATAAGTAGTGTGGTTTTACCTGAGCCAGAAGGCCCCTGTATAAGAATCTTCTCTCCACGTCTAATACAAACATCTACGCCTCTTAGAACTTCTATTTTGCCATTAGGTGAATCAAAGCTTTTAAACAAATTTTCAGCAACTAAAAATAATTCACTCATATCTTAGAGCATCTCTCGGCAAAATTTTTGAAGCCCTAATTGCAGGTATTGTTGAAGAAAAAATTACAATTAAAAAAGATGAAATTAAAATAAGACCAATATCTTTTAAATTCAAAGATATAGGTAGATAGTCTATAAAGTATACATCTGGTGGAAGTTTTATTAACTTATATTTTCCAGCGAGGAATCCCAAAAGTGTGCCTACTGAAATACCGGAGAATATTCCAATTGCTCCAAGTAGAAGACCTTCCATTAGGAAAATCTTAAAAATATCACTTTTTTGAAAACCTAAGCACATTAAAATTCCAATTTCTCTTGTTTTTTTTGCCATTAAAACAAAGAGGCTGCCCATTATCATAAAGGAAGAGACAAACACCAAAATAGAAAGAACCAAAAATAAAGCAAGCTTTTCTAGTTTTAATGCTGAAAATAACGATTTATTCATTTCTGTCCAAGTAAGACTATAGTAAGGATAGCTCAAAACTCCACTAATTTTTTTCTTTATGAGATCTGCATCATACGGTTCTTTTAAAACAACTTCAAGTGATCTAGTTGGCTCTTTCAAAATTTTCTTAAATTTTCTCATAGATATAAATGCAAATGAAGCATTATACTCGTAATATCCGAGATCAAAAATTCCTGCTACTAAAAATCTTTCTGTCCTAATTGGAAAAAATAAAGGAGAAAGTTTATCTTCAAGAGGAATAATTATTAAAATTGAATCCCCCACCTTTGCCCTTAACCTATATGCCAAATACTCTCCTAATAAAATACAGTTATCATCCTCGGTGTATTCACCCTCTAAAATACTATTTCTCAACTTCTCTTTTAGAGGAAAATCTTCTTTGGGCAGCCCCCTAATAATCCCTCCATCAACAAAACTCTTATTTTTAAATAAGGTCTTTGCGAATTTATATTCAATAACATTTTCAACCCCTTCTATCATTTTCAATTTATCTACTACATATTTTGTGTTCTCAATTTCCTCTCCTCCAAGCTTTTGAACCAGAATATGCGGAGTGAGTGAAAGAATACGAGATTTAATTTCTGCTTGAAACCCTGAGATAACTCCGGTCACAAGAATTAAAGCTGTAACACTTAGAAAAATTCCCAAAACCGAGAGCAAAGCCAAAATAGTTAAAAGAAAACCACTTTTTAATCTTAAAAATCTCAAAATTAAGAATATATGAACTCTCATTTGGTTTTAGGTCTTAAAGTCGGAAAAAGGATAACATCTCTTATACTGTGTTTATCTGCAAGAATCATACATAACCTATCCATTCCTATACCAAAACCTGCTGTGGGAGGCATTCCGTAGCATAGAGCTTCAATGTAATCCTCATCAAAGGCATGTGCCTCTTCAAAGCCTCTTTCTCTCATTTCAAGCTGCCTTAAAAACCTTTCCTCCTGTTCAAGAGGATCGTTTAGCTCTGAAAAGGCATTAACAACTTCCATACCTGCTATATAAAGCTCAAATCTTTCAGTTAACCTCTCATCATCTCTTTTTGTCTTTGCAAGTGGGGAAAGCTCTTTTGGATAATTAAAAACAAACGTAGGATCTATAAAATCTTTAGAGCACAAAAAATCAAAGAGTTTATCTAAGACTTTAGGATATTCCCTTTCCTCTAAGCCATAGTCAAATGCTACTTCTTTTAGTTTTTCAACTTCCACTTCTAAGGGGTCAAAGCCCAGTTTTGATTTCAAGCACTCAACAAACTCTACTCTTTTAAAAGGCCTTTTAAAGGAAATCTTTTTACCTTGATATTCAATTTCGTAACTTCCCTTTATTTCTAAGACAAGAGAGCATAAAAGCTCTTCGATAAAATCGGCCAAAATGTTATAGTCCCAATAGGCAATATATCCTTCAAGCAGAGTAAACTCTGGGTAATGACTTCTATCAATTCCTTCGTTTCTAAAATCTTTTGAGAATTCGTAAACTCTTTCAAAGCCGCTAACAATTAGTCTTTTTAAATAAAGTTCATTAGATATTCTTAGGTAAAGATCCATATCAAGAGCATTCGAATAAGTTTTAAAGGGTCTTGCTGTAGCGCCTCCATATATCGGTTGCAAAATAGGGGTCTCTACCTCTATAAACTTGTTCTTATTTAAAAAATTCCTTATGAAATCAAATATTTTAGTTCTTAATTTAAAAACTTCCTTTGAAGCTGAATCTGAAATTAGATGGAGATATCTTTTTCTATAGATAAGTTCAGGATCCCTAAGACCGTGATATTTTTCTGGTAGGGGCAAAAGAGCTTTTGTAAGTAAGTTAAAATCCTTAACAAATATGGAAAGCTCTCCCTTTTGTGTTTTTCCGACCTTTCCCTCCACCCCTATTATATCACCTGGATCAATATACTTCCTGAAAATTTCATATTTTTCATTTAAAGCTTTCTTTTCAATTACAATTTGAATCTTTTCTTCTTCATCCTCTATAACTGCAAATATTAATTTTCCAAAATCTCTAAAAAATTTTAGCCTCCCTGCAGTTCTTACTTCTTTATCCATATACTGTGCTTCGTTCTCTCTTATTACCTTTATATCTGTCTTTGAATCAAATTTGTAGGCAAACGGCTCTATTCCCACTTCTTTAAGCTTTTCTAATTTTTTTAAACGAATCTCGTATTCCTCTGGATAATTTTTATTTACTCTCATTTTTTAGCTCCCAAAGAAGATATGAAATTATAAAGTCTTCAATATCGCCGTCAAGTACTTCATCTACCCGTGTTGTTTCTAAACCAGTTCTATGATCTTTAACAAGACGATATGGATGGAGTATATAACTTCTTATCTGATTTCCCCAGCTAATCTCTGTCTTTTCTTTTTCTAATTCTAAAAGTTTTTCTCTTTGCTTTCTATCGTAATATTCTTTTAATTTTGATCTTAAAATCTTTAGAGCATACATTCTATTTTGGTATAAAGATCTTTCGCTTTGACAGGATACAACTATTCCTGTAGGTATATGTCTTATTCTAATAGCAGTTGAGGCTTTTTGGACATGTTGTCCACCTGGTCCAGAGGCTCTAAAGGTTTCTATCTCAAGGTCATCTTCGTTTATTTCTACTTCGACTTCTTCAACTTCAGGATATACAAAAACTGCAGCAAAGGAAGTATGCCTTCTCCTTGAGGCATCAAAGGGAGATATTCGAACGAGCCTGTGGACCCCTCTTTCAGCCTTAAGTAAACCGTAGGCATATTTTCCCTCTATAAACAAGGTAGCTGATTTAATACCTGCTTCCTCACCTGGTTGGCTGTCAAGTTCTACTTTAAAGCCTTTTTTTTCGCAGTACATTAGGTACATCCTAAGGAGCATAGCAGCCCAGTCCATAGACTCTGTCCCCCCCGCTCCGGGATGAATCGTCAATATACAGTTTTTATGGTCGTCCTGCCCGCTCAACAATAGCTTTATTTCAAGTTCTTTTACCTCTCTTTCAAGCCCCTTGCTAAGTTTTATAATTTCATTTTCAAGTTCCTCACTCAAGGTTTCGTCTTCTTTTTTTAACTCTTCCATTTCCTCTATTTCTTTTATATTATTCTCAATACTTTCGTAGCACTCTATCAATTCTTTTACTCTGTTTAATTTTTCTATAATCTCTTTTGCTCTTTTTTTATCATGCCAAAAGTTACTTTTTGTTGATTCCTTTTCAAGTTCTTCTTTTTCTTCTCTTAAATTTTCTATGTTTATAAAACTCTTTAATTTTTCCCATCTTTCAACCAAATTTTTTCTATCCATAAAATTAATATATGATAAGACAAGAGGAAACGGAAATTCTTTTAAAAAAATATTCAAAAGCTCTCAATAAGTTCTGGAGAGGGGAAAAAAAGTTTATAAAATCTTTTATTGAAGAGAGTGGTAAAAAATTTATATATTACAAGAAACCCCTTGAGAACATGTTTTCAATCTTTGGAAATTATAAAAAATTAATTAAAAGAGTTAAAACAGAGTTAGATAGCAAAGAGATAAGCCTAAACTTAAAAAAGGGGAATTCGTTTATACTGACTCCTGGAAATATACCACTTTTAGAGATCGAGTATCTATACTTCTTAATTTTAGTATCAAAAAGGATATTATGGAGACCAAGCAGAAATTACTTAAAAATTTCGCGAAGGCTACTAAATTACTTAAAAAGAGAGGGCCTTAAAAATTTAAAAATAACTACAAAAAATCTTGAGAATTTAAAAGAAGAAATTTATAACTTTGATAACTACATACTCATAGGTTCAAGTAATACACTAGAAGAATTTAAGAAAGTAATTGATCCAAATAAAAAAATTATCGAATATGGTAGCAAAACAAGCCTATCGATAATGATGAATTTGAACGGATTAGAAAGATTAATTAAAGATATAACCTATTTTTCACATTCAGGTTGTTTGTCTCCCACAATAATTTTTGTCCATGAGAAGATTTTTGACCAATTTATAACAAAACTTAGAGAAAAATTGAAAGAGTTTGATAGCCTGTTTAGCAAGAAAGAAAAACTATTTAACTTTTACCTAAATCTTTCTTATTTTTCAGAAACAGAAAAGGTAGGTGAATTTTATTTGAGAGTTAATCAAGAAAAGATTATAATTTCAAAGGGAATTTTAAATATTTTTAAATTTAGAGGCATTGAGGAGGTTCTAAAAAAGATTACACCTTTTGAAACTATGATTCAGGGGATAAGTATATATCCCCTAGAAAAAGAATATGTAGGCATGCTGAAAGAGAGATTTAAACACTTCTATATAAAAGAAGCGGGAAATTTACAACTCATAGATGAGGATTTTTTTCCAGATGGTATAAAGCCACTAAAAATTTTACTTAACTAACACAAACTTTTTTATAACTTTTAGATCCCTTGTGTTAAATAAGAAAAAGTAGGTACCACTTGGACTATATCTTCCAGATGTGTTTTTGCCAGTCCATAAGACTATATGACTACCAGGATCAAGAGTCTCCTTTATAAGTGTTCTTACATTTCTCCCAATACAATCTAAAACTTTTAACTCTACGTTTGCTCTTTTGTTTAATTGGAAACCTAAATATACGTATTTACCATCATTAAATACATAAATATCTTCAACTGGCTTTTTTTCAGTATAATATTCCTGCTTTAAAATTTTACACAAAATTTCATCTTCAAAGTTATAAACAATAGAATCTGGAACAAAATTTGTATAAACTTTGTAAATTTCTAAAGTATCATCTATCCATAGGTTTTCAAGAAATAGATTGTTACTATAGCAAAGGGCAACAGGCATTTTAACGGTATACGGAGGAGCCTTCTGTTTTATCTTTATCTCGTTTACATAGACGCCAGAACCTACTTGATAGGTAGTATCGTATATTTTAAAAATAGGATACTTAGCTCTGAGTAGCCACTCCTCAAAGAAAAAGTAAAGTGAGTTTCCATAGTACTTCTCGCAGGATATCTGAAAATCTCCTATTGTTACATTACCGTAGGAATTATTAATGAGATAGTCCCTTAGAGCGTTTATAAATTCGTTATCTCCCATAATTTTCCTTAACATATGGAGGACATAGGCTCCCTTTTTATATATGATTGGGACAAATCTTTGACTGTTAAAGTAAGAGTCCCTAGGATCGTAGATAGGGTATAAAGATAAGGTATCTACATTGAAAAATTGATTTTTAAATTCCTTTAGTCTTTTTAAGGCAGCTTTTTTTCCATACTTATATTCGGCCCAAAGAATTTCCATATAAGAGGCAAATCCCTCATTAAGCCATATTTCCTTCCAATCTGAAGGAGTTACAAAATCTCCAAACCACTGGTGAGCAAGTTCATGGATAAAGCCATACTCAAGTTTATAAATATTTTGAGTATCGTTCCACCAATTTGGATTCACAAAAGTTATAGTTTGATTCTCCATACCCCCGGGAAAATCAAAAACTGAGGCTACACCGTACTTAGAAAATGGATAATTTAAAAATTTTCTTGAAAAAAACTCTATTGCTTCTCTGTGCAACGCTTTTAAAGATTCGGCTACAATTCTGTTTCGCCTATCCACTACATAGTAAAGTAAGTGCTTATCTTGATAATAGTCACTTAATATTTCATAATCATGGTAAACTGAAAAAGCTATTAAATATGTGGCAATTGGATGAGACTCATAGAAAACATATACTGAGGAGTCATGGTGTGGGTAATCTATCTTTTGCATTAAAAGTCCGTTAGAGGCAACTTGGCTTTTGTATGGGACATTGAATCTAATTTTTAAAGTCGCCTTGTCATAAGGCTCATCCCAGCAAGGGAAAATCCTTCTTGCGTCCTGTGGCTCCGAAAAGGTAAAGACCATACCCTCTGGGTGAAAGAAGACTCCTCTCATTTTTTCAATGGGCAAATTACCTGGGTAAAACTTGTAAAAGAAGACCTTAAAACTTAGGGTTTCCCCCCTAAAAGCGCTTGTAGGAAGTGAAAACTCAACCAAATCAGAGTCTGGGTAATAAAAATTAAATATTTTTCTATTTAAAACCAGTATACTATCAATCATCAGGTCCTCTGCATTAAACTTAATTTTATTAAGATAATCCTTTTTGATTTCAACGGTGAACTCTGAAACTCCTACTATATTTCTTGTTTCGGATCTAATTTTAAAGTATAAATTGTAGTGTAAAACATCATAGCCAGGTGAGGGCCTTTGATAGGGATAGGGTCTTACAAAGCTAAGTGAAAAAACAAAGTAGATGAAAACTACCATAACTTAATATTATTATAATATATTGACATTTTGCATTTCTGGTATTATATTTTGTATGAAATTGTTGCATCTTTTACGCAAATCTTTAATAAATAAACTGGGAAGAAATATCCTCTTCTTTTTATATAGGACAAGACTAAAAAACATAGAAAAATACAAACATTTACTAAATCTTTTAAAAAGTTACTCAAGTGAGCATAGAAAGTTTATAGAATTTCTAAGGGAGGTTATGAGTCACCAAAATGCTCAATTTCTTAAGAAAAAATTGAAATATTTTAATTATTATGAAAAAAAACAGGGGGAATTAAAGAAAAATCTTAAATTTTTGAAGAAGACGAAGAAGGGAAAGGAGTTATACCGGGATTTAATTGGACTTTTAGGTATTCACCAAAGAGAAAGAGAGTTTTTAAAAAAATTTTTGAATGCCGCTAAAATAAAAGACGAAGAAATGATGAGGTATTATTTATTTGCCTTAGAGGATCTTCTTAAAAGAGATGAGGCTACCTTAAAAAAATTTATGGATGGTATTGAAAATTTAATAAAGGGGAAAATAAATTAAATAGAGAAAAACTGGGTTGGTTTTGAGAGGGGGGTTTGGGTGGTCGCTCTTTCCCTTATAAAAGGGGAAAGGGAGGAAAGTCCGGACTTAAGAGGGCAGGGTGCCTTCTGAACAAGAAGGTTCCTCCTTTTAAAAGGGGAGGAAGGAAAGGGCAACAGAGAATATACCGCCTATCTCCCTTTTAAAGAGGGAGGGGCAAGGGTGAAAAGGTAGGGTAAGAGCCTACCGGCTCTGGGGCAACCCAGGGCGAAGGGGCGAGATTCCCCTTCCTTGGCAAGTTATGCCAGGGACGTTGCAACCCCCACCCTAAGCAAGGCAAACAGGGGAGGTTATGGAAGTGGCCCGCTTCCACAAATCCCCGGGTAGCCGCATTAGATAAATGACCACCTAAAACAGAATCCGGCTTACGGAACCCCCCTCTCTAACAAATCACTTTGAAAAATACAAACTTTTCAAAGCGCTATACCCCCTTGTCGTTAGGATCCTAAACAAAATAATAAAACTCTCCCTCTAATTTCCTAAACTTACTACACCTAGAAATTTAACTCAAATCAGTAAAACTTCTATAGTTGCAACTATATATAATCCCCTTGTTACGCTAAGTCCCATATCTAAGGTATAATTTAAATTATGAAAAAAATTTTTGGAGTTATAGGTGGCTCAACCTGTTCTGAGGAAATTTATGAAATAGCTTATAAAATTGGGAAAAACATTGCTAAAAGTGGAAATCTTCTGATCTGCGGTGGACTTGGAGGAGTTATGGAAGCTGCTTGCAGGGGCGCATATGAGGAGGGAGGTCTAACTATAGGAATTTTGCCAGGAAACTCAAAGGAAGAAGCTAATAAGTGGGTTAAATTACCGATTGTTACAGGTATGGGTGAGGCAAGGAACGTGATAATTGTAAAGTCATCAGATGTAGTTATTGCCATTGATGGAGAATATGGAACTTTAATGGAATTAGCCCTATGTGGTAAATTCAATAAACCTTTAGTAAAAGTAAAAGTTCCATGGAATATAGATATAGGAATTAAAGCAGATGATCCAAGCACCGCAGTTCAAATTGCCTTAGAACTTATAAAATAGAAAATTTCAGTTTATTAATCGGAAAGCCAATTAATTGAAGATCAATTATAGCAATATGAGAGATTAAGAAAGTTTTTTGAGGCGGATTAAGTAAGAAAAGTTGAATGTGGAGGAGAAATGTATAAAAAATAGATTGCGTACTTTAGATAGCTCTAAACCCGATATTCAAAAATAACACTTTTCAGCTATAGACCAAACTACAATATTGATCCTGATCGAGACAAAAGGCTATTTTAACCCTTTCATCACAAGAATAGAAAGAAGGTTGAAGCTCACATATTTTTACGGTTCTCGAATATTTAGTATAAATAGTAACTATGAGCTACAAAACATTATAATATTTACAACCGATCAGTATTAAATTTCACTAAAAAATAAAAAACTGCGATAGAGTCGCAAAAATTAGGAAGCTTGATACAAGAGGGTTGTATAAGGGTTTTGGCTGTTTTTTTAATAATTTTTTAAAAACTAAAAAACTTTATGTAACTAAATCGCGCAGGATTATGATGTTTTTTTTAGGTATTGATTTTTGATAGTTTTTCGGTTATAACATACAATATACAACTATACAACATAAACATTATATTCCGCAACTCCAGTTAGATTCCGGGGAACAAAAAAGTATAAAAGGAGTAAAAGATAATTGCACTCCTAGGTAATATAAACCTTGCAGGAAGTTATGATATGAGTCAGGGAATGGAAATGCTCGGAAGGAGAATATGTGGAGTATGCGTAATTTGTCAAGGTGGAATACTTCTGGAATAGCCATAAAGGGGTAAGAAGTTAGGGGAGGAGGTACTCTAGAGAAAGGGTATCCTCCTTAGCGCTAAATAAAAACAAATAAAAATGATGGTTCCTTTATTTATAGCTAGACTTGTACGAACAAACAAAGGAGCGTATCTTATCAAAAGAAACAATAGAATACAATTCCTTTCTCCAACCCAAGCGCTTGTTCTTTCACTTTGTAACGGAACTTTTACTCTTGAAGAAATAACCAATTTAATAAGCGAAATTTATAAAGAAGAAAGAGAAAAGGTAAAAGGCGATATAAAAAGTTTTTTGGACGCTCAAAAAGACGAAATAATTTTTTATCTTCAAAATTATCTTCACCTTTAACTATTCACGACCCTCGAAAGTTTGCTTTTGTCCCTGATACAACTACCTCTGTTATTCGCCCTTGTGAAATTGCACGAGTTGGACTTGCCGTAAATGAAAATTGTCTGTGCCGCTGTAATTATTGTTACCAGGCCGCACCTTTTCTTCTTCTGTTGAAAACACTTATATTGACATATCTTTAGCTAAAAAATTTCTAAAAGAAGCAAAGGAATTAGGAACAAAAGAGCTTGTAATTGGAGGAGGTTCTACTGAACTATATCCTCATCTTGTAGAACTCATAGAATATGCGTCTAATCTCTTATATACTTCAATTGAAGTATCTACTAATAAACCTACT
>JBCNVI010000001.1:240567-241830 GCA_039630235.1 Candidatus Hydrothermales bacterium
TAGCAGTTCATCCGACTCTTTTAGAAGAGAATATTGACGAAGTAGAAGAGATGTCAGAGTTTCTTTATAAATTAGGCGTGAAGTACCTCAGATTAGTTCAGAAGGGACGTTTCTTTTTCGATTTTCAAAGAAGAGGGTAAAATAGTAGGACTTTTGGGTCCAAATGGAGCAGGAAAGACTACTCTAATAAGTATTTTAACTTGTATATTTCCAAAATTTAGCGGAGACGCCTTTGTATTCAACTTAAACGTAAAAAAGACTATTTAAAAATAAGAAAAATGATAAGCATTTCCCCTCAGGAAGTTATAGTAGATCCAGTTCTATCAGTATACGATAACCTTTTCGTCTACGGACTTATACTAGGTGTTCCCAAAAATTTACTTAAGCAAAGAATCGATTATTTTTTAGAAAGGGTAAATTTAAAAGAAAAAAGAAACAGACTTGCTCTTCATCTTTCAGAAGGAGAAATGAGACGTTTGCAAATCGTTCGTGCACTGTTAAAAGAAGAGGCCTCTGTTTTCTTTATAGATGAACCAACCATAAGGTTAGATCCAATAGGAAAGAAGATAACTTGGGACGAATTTAAGAAACTGAAGAAAAAGGATAAGGTGATATTTTTAGCTTCAAACGACATGGGAGAGGTCGAAAAACTATGCGACGAAATCATATTTATAAACAACGGAAAAGTAATATTTCAGGGAGAGGTAGAAGAAACAAAGAGACTGTTTGCTCCTGATGAAGTTGTAGAAATAGAGATAGAAAAAGAATTAGACTCTACGAAATTTGACGAACTGAAAAAGACTTTTTACCTCATAAAATATTAGGAAATAATGAGATCTTTGAAATTTGGGTAAAGAACGAAAAAAAAATATTTAGTAGAATAACTGAGTGGTGTAACAAAAAAAATTTGAGGATAAAAAAATTTAGAAGTAGAAAGGGAACACTTGAAGATGTTTTTTATAACTTAGTGAGGGAAAAAAATGTGTAAAATTTTCTGGTATTTTCTTTACAGAGAAATTAAAATAAAGTTAAGCTGGAAACCGATATTAGTGGGTCAAATTATGATTCCTGTAGCATATTTTTTATTCTTTGGTATTGCCTTTTCCTTTAACTTAGGATTTTTCGAATATTAGGCCATAAAGTGAATTATTTAATCTTTTTGTTACCAGGGACACTAATATTGCAGACTTTCGCCTCTCTTAATATAGTAGCTACCTTTGTCGCTAATGACAAACCTTGGAATCCTTAGACTACTTTTAACTT
>JBCNVI010000001.1:242116-250114 GCA_039630235.1 Candidatus Hydrothermales bacterium
TTATGATATTGGAAAAATACCCTTCTGGATGAAAAAAATTTCCGAGATAAACCCAATCACTCACTTTGTAGAAACTATAAGGAAAAGTATGTTTATGGGTAAATTTTGCCTCGAAGAGTTTTTATTTTTGGTAGTTATTACATCTCTTATCTTTATGATTTCATTCTTTTTTATAAAAAAACGCCTTTGTAAAGGAGGTACAAAAATGCTAAAAGTGGTATATCTACTGGCTTTAGCCCAACTAAAAGAGGGCGTGATTCTACCAAGGCTTACTCCTAAAATTGATGGGATCGTCTCCTCTGAAGAGTGGGCTAAAAAAGCCTTAGTTGTTGACTTTCTTGAGCTTAGGCCAGAGGAAGGGAAAATTCCTCCAGTTAAAACAGAGACCTACATAGGCTACGACGACGAAAACATCTATTTTGCCTTTAAATGCCATGACGATGTGAGCACTATCAGAAAGACCCTTACAAAAAGGGATGAAATGGTGATAAATGATATGGTGTTTATTTATCTTGACACCTACGGAAATGAAAAAGAGGGCTATATTTTTGGAACAAATCCATTAGGTGTCCAATTTGATGGAATTAAAGAACCTCCACCTCAAATGAATGAAAACTGGGCATTTGATACCTATTTTGAGGTAAAGTCCTCTATCTCAGACTCCTTCTGGTCCTGCGAATTTAAAATCCCATTTTCATCTTTAAGATTTGAAAGCAAAGATAAACAAGAGTGGAATTTGGTACTTTTAAGAATAAGACCAAGGGAAACTTTTGCGATCTATTCGTTTCCCCTAATCTCAAGGAATATCCCTTCCTTTTTTGGACAAGGTGCAAAGATAATAATTCCTGAAAAGATCTATTCAAGAGAAAAAAAGAACGATTTTATTCCCTATTTAATAGGTTCTCAAAACGGAATAAGAAAAATACACTACGAAAATGATAGGGGTAAATTTAATCTCGGTCTATCAGGCAGAGTAAGATTTTTACAGAATTTAGTTTTTGATTATGCCTTAAATCCTGACTTTGCTCAAATAGAGACAGATATTCCGCAGATAGATGTGAATACAACTTATGCGCTGTATTACCCAGAAAAAAGACCTCTTTTTATGGAAGGTTCAGAATTTATAAAAATGCCCATCAATCTGTTTTATACAAGGATGGTTAATAATCCACTGTATGCATTAAAACTTACGGGGAAAGTCTCTCTTTTTGATCTATACTTCCTTTCGTCTTATGATGAGAACACTTCATATGTTTTGCCCTTTGAAGATGCAAGTTTTGATTTTTGTAGCAATAAGAAAAGTTTTATAAATCTCTTAAGGATCCGTTCAGAATTTTTAAACAAAGAATCCTATATAGGTATTTTTATAGGAGATAGAGAGGTAAAAAATGATGACTTCGATAATGGTTTTAATAGGATATTTGGATTTGATGCAAAGTTAAGATTTTTAAAACATTATACAATAAGTTATCATGGGGGATATTCCATTACAAAGGAGCCAGAAGACACAAGTTTATTTAGTGGAATAGGTATAATCTTTAAAGATTATACGGATAGATTTGATGGCGAAAAATTTTTAGGTTATGCAAATCGTTTAGTATTCAGCTCTTCATTCAAAAATTTACATTTTTCCCTATATTACGATGAATATTCACCGACTTTCCGTTCAGATATAGGATTTATTAATGGAAACAATATAAGAGAAAGGGGGTTCAACATAAGCCCAATTTTTTATCCCAATAGATTTTATTTAACAGAGATCTCATTTTGGACAAGTTATGAAAAAGAAATAAATTTTGAAAAAATATTTAAAGAAGAAGAGGTAGAAGCCGGTCTCAATACAAAACTTTCCTTTGCTCAGCTTGAACTTGGTTTTGAATATTCAAGGGAAAACAGGAATGTCTTTAACATTTATATTCTTAATTATTCAAAGTTTAATAACATATATTTCTCCTCTTTTTGGCTAAAAAGTGTGCCTCACAAATTCTTGGTTTTACAGTTGTACTACGGAGAAGGTAAAAATATATTTTATCAGTTTGATACAACTGTTTACCAAAATGTTTTTTCAGGCTATGTTGGCCTCTTTCACACAAGATTATCTGTTTCTTTGGGTCTAGAAAGACAGAACTTCTACTTTGAAAAATATAAAGAAAAGATAGCAGAGGCTTCTGTCCTTTACTCTTCTTTAAATTACGGCTTTACTCAAAAGATTTCCTTGAGCCTTACGATGTCGTACTATAAGGGCTCACTTGGAATCTATCCCCTATTTACCTATCAGGTTAATCCCTTTACAGTCTTTTATCTTGGTGCAAATATAAATACCTTTGAATATGGAGATTTATTTAGAGACAGAGAGCTTTTCAAACTGGAGGGAGTGAATCACCAAGTATTCTTAAAGCTACAGTACGTTTTTAAAATTTGATTTTTATAGGGAGGTGTCTATGATAACCTTATTTTTTCTTGTAAATTTTATTGTGACCGACTCTACAAGAGTCTCTCTTAGCTTTTTACCAAAGATAATAAAAATAAAGAATGAATACGGAAGTATAACTTTAGGTACAGCCTCTCAAATTCAGGTTCCAGAAGTTATTGTAAAGAAAATTGGAGTTGGAGAGAGATCTGAAGCAGAAAAGTGGTTTAAAAAGGTTAAGGTTGATGTAGCAGAAAATAAAAGAATAGGAGAGTTAAAAATTAAATGTATTTTCCCGAAGTTTCAGTGGAACGGTTAAAAGATAAAAGGATAGATCTGATATTAAATTTTCCTATCAACGTAAAATTTGAAAAAATAGAGATTTCCGTAATTAATGGGGGTATTTCAATTTCCAGCCTATCTTCTAAATCTTATAAAGTTAAGGGTACGGATGGTGCAATATTTCTCAATGAAATAAAGGGACATGGAGAGTTTGAACTTTTAGACGGTTACATAGAATTAAAGTTTTCACATAAAGATACTGTAGATCTGGAGTTAGAAGTGACAAGTGGGGCTGTTTGTCTAGATGTTCCTGAGGACGTTTCTATATTTCCTGAGGTAACCGGAGGTATAATACTTCCAACGTACATAAAAAAAGAAAGAAAAAGTCCTCATCAAAAGGTAAGGTGCGAAATCTTAGCAGGTGCCCTGATTATCAAATCTTCTCCTGAGTTTTTAATCTTATTTGTCAAAGAATATTTCAGCTAAAGTTTGCCGATACGATCCAGAGAGTCCCTAATAAGAAGAACAACTCTTACTCTTAGAATTTTTTAGTTTTAAAATTTTAAAAAGTTAAAAAAGGAAACTGCCGCTTAACTTAACAACGCAGAAGTAAAAAATGAAAAGAATTAGACTCTTGTACTTTAAACTTTCCTTATCTCAAATTTAAAATCCAGAGCTCTTGACAACCAAAATGCACACCTTCAAAATAATAGGATCTTGCTGCTGAAAAAATTATTCTCTTACCATCAGGACTAAAGGAAATCTTACCAAATGAAGTATAATAGTATGGCTTTGCATTTAGGAGAACTTTGGCATTTTCTCTCAAATTGTATAAATAAAGGTCACAATTTATATTCCAAGGCTCATCAGAAAGCCATTCACTTGTGTTCCAACGCTTAGTAAACGCAAACTCTGATGAATTTAAGGGGTTAAACTCTGGGTACCATAGACTATCCCCATACATTATAGAGTCATTTTCAGGATGTAAAGCGAATGTATATACCTTATCCGGTGGTAATTTCAATAAGAGTGTTTCTTTTAAACTTGCTTAATTCAAAGAATAAAAGCCCACTTTTGCAGTGTCCCCGTATCCAAAAAGTATCAAAAAGTTATCATCATGAGTGAACTCTAAGTCGTATACAAAGGGTGCAGAAGGGTTAACTCTTTGATTATACTGTAAGTAAAAGCATCTAAAAATATAATTTTATCTTCGCTATTTAAACGGAACCAGGGACCCTCAACTAGGAACTCTACTTCACCTTTTACGTAGGCAATTTTGTCTCCTTTATAGCTAATAGCAAAATGCACTACACTATCTTTAACAACCGTATCCATTTTTTTATCCTCTATACTTATGGAAATTAAGGAACCTTTGACCAGATAATTACCCCCTTTCTTACTATAGAGTACACTTTCTTTCCATCGCGAGAAAAAACTGATGAAAAATAGTGTTCTCTTTGACTAAGAGAGTCACTGAGAAAAATTTCAGGATTAGGATTTCTTTTAAATCTCAACTCTTCTTCTGTAGGGCAGTATCCACCTATTAAAATCCATAAAACTATTACCAATATCGCAGAAATACGGTAAAGAACCCGTTTTGGTGACTCTAAGTTCAAAATTTAGACCTAAAGAATTTCATGTCACCCGAAAAAAAAGAAGTTTAAGTTTAGGATTAACTATTTACCTCCTAAAATCTTTCTAGAATCCAGAGCTCATAAGGTCCAAAATCTACAGGATCCCCCCTTTTGACACGCTAAATACTATTTTATCTTCTTTATAACTGAGATCTGCTCTCCATATCTCACAAATTTCATAAACTCTTGTGTCAAGAAGTTGTGTTTCAGAAGTAAGCCAATTGTATATTCCTAAATTGTGTGAAGTGGCATTTATAAGCAATTTTCTCGGATTATACCTAAAATACCTAATTCCCCTCCACATACCCCTCAAACTCTATTTCACGAGTAAATAAATTGTAGATGTATGATTTAAACGTTCTGTTTTCCCTAAAATAAAGTAGGGAATCTTTATACAACTCAAAATATATCACCCTTTCTATTTTATAAATAGTATCTCTTTAACCTTTAAAAAGACATCTTCTGCACCATAATAGGTAAGGATAAAAGAACCCGAGGAACCAAAAAATCTCACACAATCTTTAGAAAGAACTCCAGGTAACTCTCTTTTTTCTAGTTTGTTTAAATTGATTATAAATACTTTATTTGCACCCAAGACGTCAAAAGAGTAATCCGTGGGCTCTATTACAACCATTAAAGTTTCACTCTCTGAAATATCAAAGTTAATATATCCACCCTTTATTACAAGTTGATTGTTTGACCCATCTTCGCAAATTCTAAATATGTCTCCCTTAAGTGTACCTGGCGGGTATTCTCTGATGTAATAGATCCACCCACTTTTTGTGCATAGTGGATTAATAAGGGAATAATTTTCTTCTTTTAAAAGTAATCTTAAATCAGGATTTGGTTCAAAAGGTTTTTACACACCTTACAGCTTAAAAGAAAAACTGCCAATAAAATATTTCCTACATTTTAACTCTCTCAGAAACATTAAATTTTTTCGTGAATTTCATATGCTACGGATATTATAAAGAAAAAAAAAACTGGTAAATGATGGTAACAAATTGTTTAACGCCAATTCGGAGGCTTTTAGGTTCAATAATTTCTTCTATATTCTGCTCAATCAAACATTCATGAGGAGTTCTATTAAATCTTTATGTAAAGGTTTGCCTTGAGGAGAACTCGGAGTAAAATTTCTCCCTTTTGTTATAAATGTTCCTGTTCTTTCATAAAAGACAGTACTTTCTTTGCTTAAAAAGCATATTTATATTGCTCTTTCTTCACATTTGACAATTGATGTTTAGCGATTTTTGAATTATTCTAGTAAAGATCATCAAGACGTCAAAATTCTTGTATAATGCTGGCAAAGTCTTAATTTTTAAGACTTAGTTAAACATAACATTTGTAAGCTTATTTTAAAAGATAGAAGTTACATTATAATTTAAATATGGAAATAGCACTTTCAATTATAGGTTTTGAGGTAACATTTTTAGCATTTGCTGTCACATATCTTGCATGGAGGAATGGAAAAATTACAAGAGAAAATACTATAAGAATAGTTGAAGAAATGAAAAATGGGTTTGAAAAAATGGATAAGGGGTTTGAGAGAATGCATGAGGATTTAAAACTTATTGCTCTTTTAATTTTAGCAGAAACTAAGGAGGAAAAAAGGAAACTTGCAAAAAAGATCTTAAGAGAAGAATAAAATTTTGTCCGTAACAGGAAAGTGTTTGTGCTCTGGTCAAATTCTAACTTATCTCATGTTCGCCACTTTTATTTAAAAAAAGTTAACTGAAATTTGAATTTCTCATTTTTTTACTTTAAAATTTAAAATAGGCCCCGGTAGCTCAACAGGCAGAGCGGCGGGCTGTTAACCCGAAGGTTGCAGGTTCGAGTCCTGCCCGGGGCGCTTTATTTATTTTGAAAGAAAAAAAACCTGATTGGTTCAAAATTAAACTTTACTTTAACGAAAACTTCGCAAAAGTTAGAAAAACTCTGAGAGAGAAAAATCTCAACACAGTCTGCGAAGAAGCTCTCTGCCCAAACATAAACGAATGCTGGGGAGAAGGAACTGCAACAATAATGATAATGGGAGAAATATGCACAAGAGGATGTAGGTTCTGCAACGTGAAAACTGGTAACCCAAAAGGGTACCTTGATAAGGAAGAACCATTTAGAGTCGCTCAGGCTGTCAAGGAGTGGGATTTAAAATATGTAGTCCTAACCTCCGTAGATAGAGACGACCTACCTGACGGTGGCGCTGAACACTTTGCTAAAACAATTAGTCATATAAAAAAACTAAATCCCAACACTTACGTTGAAGCTTTAATACCCGATTTTCAAGGCAATTTAAATTCCCTGAAAACAGTTTTAGATTCTGAACCAGATGTTCTTGCCCATAACGTAGAAACCGTAGAGAGATTAACACCTATTGTAAGAGATAAGAGGGCAAACTACTGGCAAAGTATTAAAATACTTGAAGAGGCAAAGAAATATAAACCTAACATATACACAAAGTCAGGCTTAATGGTTGGACTTTCTGAAACAGAAGAGGAGGTAATAAAAACTTTGAGAGACTTAAGAAACGCAGGAGTAGATATCGTTACGATCGGGCAGTATCTAAGACCCTCTTCTGATAAAAAATTTCTTGAGGTTAAAGAATATGTTCACCCTGATAAGTTTAATTTTTATAGGGAAAAGGCATTAGAGCTTGGATTTATCTATTGTGCTGCAGGTCCCCTTGTTAGGAGCTCTTATAAGGCATATCAGGCATTCTACATGAGCTTTTTGGCCCCAAAGAAAACTAACCTTCTTTATCTTTAAAGAGCCTTACATATTCTTTGTACATACACCTATCCTCGATCACGTCGATACCAAGTTCTTTTAATTTATGGGTAGATTTGCTTTTTATTCCCTCTTGTAGCCATAAAACTTTAACATCGCCTTTTAAGTTTCTTCTTTTTATAATATCTTCAACGATCTTTGGAACTTCTTCAGAAGGTCTAAAAACTTGGACAATTTCTATTTTCTCTTCTACATCCAAAATACTTTTATAACTTTTTCTTCCCAATATTTTTTCATGATTTGGATTAACTGGAATTACATTATAGCCTTTACTTATCAAAAACACAGGAACTTTCCTTGCAGGCTTCTCAGGATTTGTTGAAAAACCAACTGTTGCTATATTTTTATACTCTAAAAGTATCTTCTTGATTTTTTCATCACTCATAGGTTTAATATTATAATACATAAAGGCTCACTTTTAAAAAATTAGCTTTTTAATTTCACTTAATTTCGAAAGCTATTGTTCTTTAGCTCATTTTAATTTTTAAGGTTATCCAATTTTTCCAATTGCTGAAAAGACCAAATTTACTCAAAAAATCTGGGAATTCTAAATATTTTAAATTTATCTCGTATTTTTAGCATTTAGAAGAAGATAAAAATACATCCAAACCTAATTTTAGCTATTTTTTTATAAAAGACGACACTTTGGATTCCTTCTAGAATAAGAAAAAATTGGATAAAGAAATAGCTGCTACTCTAATAGAGTTATCAAAGGTGTTATAGTATAATTAAAGAATGAGAAGGAAGGCTACTATCATTCAATCAATACAAAAACAAATTTTTGAGACTTTGTTGCCTCAAGAAATGATTAAAATTACAGAAAAAGAATATAAAGAATTTATCAAAAATCGAGATTTTGTAGTTATAGAAAATGTAAAAATTTTTTAA
>JBCNVI010000001.1:250120-250602 GCA_039630235.1 Candidatus Hydrothermales bacterium
ATTGAAATTACAGAAAAAGAATATAAAGAATTTATCAAAAATCGAGATTTTGTAGTTATAGAAAATGTAAAAATTTTTTAATCAAAGGAATGGAACATAGAAAAATTTGAACCGGAAAATTTTAAATTAGAAACTACTTCCGTATGGTCTTTCCCAGAGAGAGGTGAGTGGGGTACTCATAAGGGAAACTATCGTGCTAATTGGTCTCCTTACATTCCGAGGAATCTAATACTCCGTTATACAAATGAAGGTGACGTGGTTTTAGATCAAATGGTAGGATCCGGAACTACGCTAGTAGAATGTAAACTTTTAAACAGAAAAGGAATAGGTGTAGATATTAATCTCGATGCTATAATGATAACTAGGAACAGGTTAGATTTTAAATACAAGTACGAACCTAAAATTAAAACTTATGTAGGAGATGCTAGAAATTTAAATTTAATCCCAGATGAAAGTATTGATTTAATTGCTACACATCCCCC
>JBCNVI010000001.1:250919-282990 GCA_039630235.1 Candidatus Hydrothermales bacterium
TCTCATGAACATCTATTTATTTTTAGAAAACCTCAGAAAAATGAAAAACTAAACCTTATGGGAACAGCATGTTCTGGCATAAATAATTATGATTAGAACTGGAGATTACTTAGGAAAAGGAAAGAATAGAAAAAAATAATAGAGGTCATCCCCTTATCAAACGGATGGATACTAGTAAAAACTGAAAACTCTAAATCGGCTAAAGATTTTAAAGTAAGAACTATAACCGACCCCATTAAATTGAGATTCTATACACCAAAACATGCACATTTTGCCATAGATTTCTATAGAAAACTCTGTAACAATCCACAAAAGGCTGAAAGGGTGTTTAAGGCCATCATTGAAGTGTGGCATGGAACTGAAGTAAAAACGATTTTGAATAAATATTACAAGGAAACGAAAGGTTTGGTAGGATATGATTTAGATTATATTCTTTATGATGCTTTAAAATGGATTTTAGAACAAGAAGATATCAACTTTCAAGGAAGACCGGAAAAACTCCAACAAAAGCTCGATCAAAAATTAAAATTGGTAAATGTAACAGTACCAAAAAACAGAGAGGGAAGTCAATTAGCAATTTCTCTATTCTGTGATATTCTAAAAGGGGTAAACCCTGTAGAGGCCTTACTTTCTGCTAATTTAGATATAGTTCCTAAATTTAGAAAATAAATTGAGTAAGTTTGCTGAATTTTCGCTCAGATTTAATTTAAATTTTTCTATCACTCAACTTGGATTGATGAGGTGCAAAATACTTAAGAGAAAATAAAGATATTTTTAATACCTTAATTTTTATCTCTCAACATTCACTATGGAGAAGAAAAGAGTATATTTTATAAAATCGATACTCTGGGTTTATACAGATTTTCCCTAAGAATAACAACGGCTTATTATAAAGTTCTCTTGATTTACTTACCAGGTTAATCCCTTTACTGTTTTTTATTTTGGTGCAAACATAACACAATCGAGTACAAAGATAATTTAGAGATAAAGATACCCTTAAAATTGAGGGACAAAATCATTAGGTATTTTTAAAATTACAGTATTCATCTAGAACTTAACATTTAAAACAATTTAATCCACCACTGCTGCCCCCATAGAAACACCTACTTAAATTAAGCTAGTATTCGCCGCATATAGCCTTATAGGGACAAGACCTGCAAAGGAATGACTTCGAATCAGGTTCAAAAGGAATACTCTCATCATAAATTTCATTTAAAATACTCCCTAAAATCTCATCTATTTTATAAATACTCAAAACACCCGTTTCATTTTCTTTTTGCTCTATCTTAAAATCTATTACATCTCCTGTAGCAAAAATATAGTAGGCTCCCTCCCTTACATCAAGACCAAGTGCCTTGCTTATCATAAGAGCATAAAGAGGAACCTGCATACTTCTTAAATTTTCCCTTATTTCCCTTCTTGTTAAACTTTTTATTGTCCTAGGCCTCCCAAAATAGCTCTTTGAAATCTTGTAATCAATAATTCTATAAAAATCCTTAACCTTATCCACCCTATCAATAACTCCCTTTATTTTAACTTTAAAATTCCTTAACTCCTTTTCAAAATCAACTCTTAACTCAAGAAACTCCAGAATCCCACTATCTTTAATAGCAATTTTATCAATAAACTTTTCAGCCTTAAACTTAAGATAACTTTTTCTTAACCACAAGATCTCTCTTTCTTTACCAAACCTCTCATCAAACTTTTGTGAAAAAAATTCTAAAAAAAGTTTTTTTAACCTACTATTCCACTCAATTTTTTCACTCAAAAAATTTTCCCTATAAAAACTTTCAACTAACTCATGAAGGAAGACTCCAAACGCTTTACTTTCTATATCCTCTTTTATATCCTCAGGCTCCCTGTTTCCTATAACCGAAAGCTCATAAAACCTAAAGGGACAATTTATATACTCATCTATCTCTGTCACACTAAAACCCTCCTCTGCCTTTTTATAAAGCAACTCCATAATCTTTTCACACTTTTCAACTATCTTTCTTTTCTCCTTTTTTAAAAGTATACTGTAAGTAAAAGTAGGGATCTCGTCATATAAAACTCTTTTTTCCTTTTTCTCTTTTTCCCAAAGAAGCCTTTGCAAAAATCTTGACTCTGTAAAGTCTTCATCACCCTCAGAACTATAAAAAATAAGATAAACATATGGAGTATTCTCTGTAATCTGATAAAAATAATAACTATAAATAGACTCATACTCTTTATAGGAAGGAAGACCCAAAATTTTTCGCAGACTCTCTGGTAACAAAGGATCATACTTATAACTTTTTGGATATATACCTTCAATGAGATCAAGAAAGAAAACATGTTTAAAGGGAATAAGACGAGCCTCAAGAACACCAAGTATCTGAATTCCTTTTAGTGGATCACCAGTTAACGGTATCTCATAGTCCTCTAAATAAAACAAAACAATCTCTTTTATACTATCCATTCCCAACCTCTCATCAACTATTTCTAATTCTCTCAAACTATCTATTAAGGCATAGGTCTCACCTAAAATTATCCTAGAAAGAACATTTTCATCAGATTCCACCTTACTAAAAAGCAGGGAAATTATTTCGCTAAACTCCTCAATAAATTCTCTTAAAGTGTGTATTTTTGTAAATAATTTACGGATAATTGATAAAAAGGGCTTTGATAACCTACTGTCAAAAATATCATAATACGAAAAGAAGATTTTGCCCTTTTCTCTATTTAAATCTTTTAGTTTTTCCTCTAAATTTTGAACATCCTCGTGGAAAAAAGATATTAAAAAGGGGTGATAAAGTAAGTTAAGCAAAGAATTATAATAAATTCTATCTTCTTTAACACTAAGTTTTGCTTCAAAGTAATTTTTTAGGAATGAAAAAAAGGGAGTAAGTTTAAAGGGATAACCCATAGTAACATTAAATTCAGTTTTTAAGTCAGTACATATTTCGCCCAGAATCACGTCAAGTCTTGAAGGATTAGGTACTATTATTCCTATTTCCGACTTTTCCCCTAAATCCCCTATTTCCTTTAACTTCTCTCTTATAAAAATTGATTGGGAATAAAAATCCTTCACCCTTATAAAATAAAAGTTATTTTCTTTAGGTTCAGATTCAACAGTCACACTTAATAAGTTATTTCTTCTAACAAAATCATAAATAGCTTCACTTTCTCTTGTAATCAAAAAGAAAATCTTGGAAGGATAGCTTTTCAGAATTTTTAAAATAAAGTGCTCCTCAAGTGGTAAAAGCGCATAAAAACCTGCAAATATTATCTTTTCATAAGGCAATTCAAAATTAATTTCTTTAAGTCTTTTAAATAAGAGCGCTTTGTCAATTTTTCTTCTTTTATATAATTCCTCGTAATACTCATCCTTGACTCCATCTAAAACATCAAAAAAACCTTTCATTTCATCCTTAATTTCCGTATAATCCTTTAGAATCTTCAATTTACTAAAATCAACATCGTTCATAATAAGCTCATTAATAGCTTTTAAAATCTTTAAACCCCAGGCAAAAAATTCCCTAAAAGTATCTCCAAATACTCTTACTCCTTTCTTATCTAAGATTTTCTTTAAAATATAAGTGGCGTCTAAACTGTTAATGAAAGTAACATGTTCTTTCTCACTTAGTATCTTAAAAGCAAACTCCTCAAAAGAAAATATAGAAGGTAAAATAAAAGAGGCTTTTAATTTTTCATAGAGTATTTTTCTTAAATAATAGGCGGGTCTTTTGTTCGGAAATATAACTGCTACTCTTGAAAAATCCTTACCAAAACTTAATATCTCTTCGCATACCCTTTCTAAAAGGTTATTAGGAGACTTATATAAGTAAACTTTAACTTCAAAACTCATAAACCTCCTCTCTGTCTAAATATACAAGATAACCCTTAACTTTCTTACCAAATATTTTTTGTGCAATATTTATATAACGTTTTATTTGATCAAAGTGAGATTCAGATAATTCTTCACCTGTTTTAAACTCAACTACCTTTGGAATATCGTCCAGAATAAGTCGATCAAACCGAAAAACCTCCCCGTTATCATCCATAACCTCAAGCTCAGTCTCAACCTCACTATCTATGAAAAAAAACTCCCTTAAAAAAGACTTTTTTAACTTAGTTTCAAAATAATCCATCTTTTCGAGCAATTTTTCATCATAACATCTATAACTTTTCCAGAAAATTTCCGCCCTTTCAAAACTCTCTTTTAAAATTTCCTTAAAATTTTCTTCTTTTAAATTCTTTATATTTGAAAGAACTAAGTGAATCCACTCTCCCCTTATAACTTCATCATGCTTTTTTACCATGCTCTCAACTTCACCCTTTATAAATGAATTTTTATATAAATCTTTAACAGAAATGGGACTCTCTCTTTCCCATCTAATTAGGTTATAAACTGAGCTATCTTTCTTCTCACAAACTCTCTTTTCACCGAAAATATAAAGATCTTTATTTCCAAAATGTTTTCTAAGGTAATTCATGATAAAATAACTGTAAGATTTTTTGGGTCCCTTTCCTAAAACAAGGTAAATTTCCTCCCTTGCTCTAGTCAAAAGAACATAAAGTAGATTTAATTCCTGAATTATATTGAAAACATCATTATGTAACTTTACATCACCCTTAGCTTCCCCCTTTAGATAAACTTCCTGTTTGTCTAAGGATTTATCATTAACTACAAATTTACTTCTTTCTCTAAAACTTGTAAGTGGTGCAAAAAGAGAAATAACCACATCAAATTCAAGCCCCTTTGCCTTATGTAAGGTCAAAACTTTAATTGCGTTTTTTGAAGATGGTGAAAAATTATACTCTGCTTTTTCGAACTTTCTAATAAATTCATAAATAGAAACATTTTCAATTTCTTTTGTTACTACCTTCAAAAGAGATAGAAGATGAAAGAAATCTTCTCTGAATTTTTTTGATATATTAAAAAAATAATCAAATTCCAAGAGTAAATAATAGAGAGAATAATTTTTTTGTAGATTTTTAAAGTATTTATAGGTATGATCAAAATTTGGAAAAATTTTACAGAAATTAGATAAGTCCTTTGTATCTGAAAGAATAAATCTTTTAACTTCTTCCTCATTCAAATGAAAAATTTTTGTAAAGTATTCTGTTTGCAGCAAATTCAGAAAACTGTGTGTATCCTTCTCATTTATTAAAATCTTTAAAAAGTAAAAAATTGTTTTTAAAAGAGGTAAATTTTCAACTCCTATACTGTAAGACGTAAATACTGGATAACCTTTTGAAAGTAAGTAATTTACAACTCTTTGACAGTCCAAATTCAGCCTTTCAAGTATCGCAACTTCACCTAAATCTCGATTTCTTTTATTTAAAAGATCATCTAAAATTACTTCAAGATAACTCAAAATTTCTTCCTCTGCTTTAATTTTAGTTTCCTCAATTACCTTAAACTCTATGTAACCCTTATAGGGCTTTGATTCATCATAAACTTGCTTTACGTTCCTATAAACTTTGACTACCTCATCAAAATATCTCAAATAATTATTACTTTTACCTTCTGATAATAATTTGAAATACTCACGCAGATTATCAATATCAAAAAGATTATTAACAAATTCTACGATTACTCTACCACTTCTTCTATTTTTATCTAGATATTCAAAATCAAATTCATTTTCTTCTATTTTTCCTTCAAAATCACTATGAACAATTTCAAAGAGTTCCCATCTTGTACCTCTCCATCTATATATTGACTGTTTTGGATCACCAACATAAAAAAAGGTTCCCTTGTTTCCCTCAGAGTCGCAGCTAGAGAGTGCATTTTCAACAAGAGGTTTTAAATTCATCCATTGTATCAAACTTGTATCCTGAAATTCATCAATTAAAAAGTGGTAAAATTTTTCTCCAAGTTTAAAAAATAAGTATGGGACCTCTGATTTTAAAACATATTCGTATAAGAGATTTGAAATATCAGAAAGAAAAATAAAGTTATCTCTTTTCTTAATAGTCTCCAGTTGAGATTTTAAAGCAGAAAAAAATTCCCTGTGAGTCTTAGGATTAAAATCATAATTTGGTAACAAAACACTTTCATTTTCTAAAAAATCTCTAAAATGCTCTTCAATTCCTCTATAGGGATCTAAGGATTCTGAGGATTCTGACAGGTATTTCAAAAAATTCGTGATATTGTCTTTTAATTTATCGCATAAACTGGCTTTAGCTAAAAACTCATCTATTGCCTCCTTTGCCTTTTTCTCCATGTTTTCTTCAATTTCAGGTTCAGGGGGTAAAGAAAGATCAAGAGCTGAACTTTTTAAAAGTGAGTACAAAAAGGCATCTATTGTCTTTACTGAAAAATCAGAAAAATTTTTTATAATCCCATCTTCACCATCAATTACATTAAAAATAAAATCATCACCACTAAAAGCTAGCTCTTTTAAACATCCCAAAATTCTCCTTTTCATCTCCTCACTTGCGTTATTTGTAAAAGTTATAGCTAATATCCTGTTAAACTTCACTCCACTTTTTATAAGTTCAATATACCTATCAACTATGCTTCTTGTTTTTCCTCCTCCTGCAGAAGCCTCTACTCTTATAAATCTTTTCATCTTAAAATTTTAAAAACTTTAATAACTTCTCTCAAATCTATTTTTTTTAAACATTCATAGGTTCCAAATTCACATACTCTTTTAAAGCAGGGGGAGCATGATATCCTTTTATAGAAAATAAATACATTTTTGCCAAGCGGTCTAGTCCAAAGTGGTGATGTTGAACCAAAAAAAACAAAAACCTTTTTTCCTAAAGCTGAAGCAATATGAGCAACACCAGAATCGTTACTAAAGACATATCTAGATTCAGAAACAATCCTAAGAATATCACCTAAATTTGTTTTCCCTCTTAAATCAATAACTCCTTTGGGATAATCCTCATTTTTTCTTTTGCCAACGATAATAACTTCAAATCCCTCTTTCAAAAGAAATTTAGCAAGATCTTTAAAAAAGGGCCATTCTTTAGTTTTACCATAACTTGCCTCAGGAGCAATTATAACTAAGTCATCTTTTTCATTCACCTCAATCTTTTCAAAATCAGGATTAAAATTATAAAAATTTTTTTCAAGACCAATAAGTCTTAGAAAACTCTTTAAAAGATGTTCTCTTTTAATATAAAAACCTGAAACTTTATGTGTCAAAAGAGTTCCCCTATTATCACTATCTATGCCTATTCTTAAGCTTATTCCCGCTAAAAAAGGGAAAAAAGCTGAGGAAAAGGAAAAGGGAAGTATAAATATTTTTTCAAATCCTCTATTCTTGAAAACTTTTAAAATCCTAAAATAATCCAAATAATTTTTAAATCCACAAAAATTGTAATCGTAAAAAATATCCTTAAGGTGCTCTTTACCTATTATGAAAATTTCGCCATTAAATTTTTCCTTTAAAGCTTTAACAAATCCTCTAGAAATTACGGCATCACCAACCCAATTTGGAATTCTTACTAATATCAATTTATAAACTTAGGGGCAAAAAGAAATAAAACCGAGAACCCTTACCAAGTTCAGACTCTACAAAAATTTCAGAACCGTGAGCTTCTATGATTTCTTTTGCAATAGCTAAACCTAACCCCATACCAGTTTTTTTTGTCCTCGCATTTTTACCCTGAAAGTAAGGTTTAAAAATATATGGTAATTCTTCCCTACTTATTCCAGGACCCGTATCAACCACAGAAATTTTAATCCTATTATCTATTCTCTCCATTTCGATACTGACTCTTCCACCAGCGCCAGTGAAATTTAGAGCATTTATTACAAGATTTGTAATTGCTGTCCTTAACGCCTCTGGATCTCCAATCACTGTGCTTGGAAAAGTTGGAATATTCACGGTAAAATTAATTTCTTTCTCCTGTGCAGTTGCCAGATTTTCTTCATAAATCTCAAAAATTAACTCACTTAGATCAAAAATCTTAAATTCAAGAGAAGACTGGTAAATTCCACCTTTTGTAGCAGAAACAAACTTATTTACAAGTACCTCAAGACGAGAAACTGCTCTCAGAACTTTTTCTAAATAATCAAGCTTTTTAAAATCATTTTCATTTTTCAAAAGCAAGTTAACATAACCCTTAATTATTGAAAGAGGAGAAAAAATCTCATGAGTTATCTTAGAAAGAAAAGAAAGTCTATATTCTTCTAAGATTTTTTTCTCTTTTAAAAGCCTAGACATATCAGCAAGTTTATCCCTAAACTCTACTGCAAACTGCTTGATATCATCATCCTTTTTCAAAACAATAGCAGGAATTTCTTTTTCATGATCCATTTTCAAAATCCAATTCAAAAAGGATAAAAATCTTCTTATTTCATAACATAAAAGATAAGAAGAAAAGAGAAAAAAAAAGAGAAAGAAAAAGAACAGTTTATTGTAAAGAATTGATATAATTGAAAATATGAAAGAAAAAAAACAAACAGAAATTAAAAGAAAAAATCTGAAAATAAATCTTTTTCTAAACTTTAGAAGTTTCACCCTCTTTTACTTTTAAAGCTACATTCTTAAAAAGCAAAAAACCAGGTTCTCTATCAAGTTCAAAAACATAAGGAATTTGAAATTTCTCAAAGGCTCTCTCAGGATGTGGCATCATACCTAAAATTCTTCCCTCATAATCTGTTATACCAGCTATAGAATTCAAAGATCCGTTCGGATTAAAGGGGTACTCTTTTGCAGGGCTGCCCTCTTTATCAACATACCTAAAAGCTACCATTTTGTTTTTTTCAATATACTCAATAACACTTTCATCTGCATAGAACCTTCCTTCACCATGAGCTATAGGAAACGGGTTAATCCCTTCAAGTCCCCTAACAAATATACTTTCTCCCTCGCCCTTTAAAAAAACCCATCTATCCTCAAATTCGCCATTTTCATTTCTTAAAAGATAAGCCCTCACCTTTCCATCAAAAAATGGTAATATTCCAGCTCTCAAAAGAACTTGAAAACCATTACATATCCCTATTATGTAACCACCCTCTTCGTAAAACTTTTTTATAGCTGCCCAAAGTTTCTCCCTTATATAATAAGCCAATACCTTCCCCGCCTTTATATAATCTCCAAAAGAAAAACCCCCCGGAAAAACTAATAGTCTTGATTTTAAAATAATAGATGGATTAGCTAGCCACTTTTTTAATAAAAGAATATCAGCCCTTAACCCAATTTTTCTAAGAGCATACAAAGTTTCTTCTTCACAATTAGTTCCCGGAGCAAAAATTACATAGGCATCCATTCCCTTTCTTTAAATTATTTCCTTACTACCTCACCCACAAGCCTAACTTTATCACCGACCTTAATTCCCGATTTCGCAACTGATCTTACATAACAAGTGGATGCATAGTCTGAGATATTTATAACTTGAAGAGTTCCCATAAATATATAAGGTAACTTTATCTTCTCTGACGTTTGAGGATCTTTTATTACTTTACCTTCCCTATAAATTTCAAAGAGATCACCAATCTTTACTGCATCATTTTTTCCCACATCAATAAAAACTATTTTAAACGGAATAACTTCTGTATCTGAGCCTTCCTTTATGTAAACGATTTCTGCTTCAATTTTTCTATCTTTTACCGGAACTATCTTAACGTCTGTTGGAATTTCAGGAAACTCTATTTCTTTAAAGTAATTCTTTTCCTTGGAGTTTATAATATCATAAGTTTTCTCCAACAAAGCAAGAGAGGATCTTTCTTCTAGTCTTTCAACCTTTATAACACCTAAGGGTACAACTAGATTCCCGAGGGAAATTTTTCTTCTTTTTGACCTAATCTCCTTTCCAAGTTTAAATACAACAAACTTATCCTCAACTTTAATTCCATCTAAACTCCCTTTATTTATGTAGAGTTTATCCCAAAAGAAGAATTTCTCTTTATCTTCTTCTGAACCGACTATTATACCGATAAAAGTGATTTTATTTTTAGGAACTACGAGTCCTGAAGATAAAACAAGATCTTTTGCAACTGCTGGAACAGGAGGTGCAACTACTTTTATTTCAACTTCTTCAAAAGGTATTGGAACTTTTCTTTCAATTACTTTAGGCTCGTAAACAGGATAAAGAACACCTTCAATAGGTGGTATTTCAGGAATAAAAAACTCTTGACCCGGATATATCCAATGAGGATCTTCTATTTTATCTATGTTTACTTTCCAAATTGCAACCCAGAAGAATGGGTTACCATAATAATAGGAGGCAATATCCCACAATGTGTCTCCCTTTTTTACAATATGAACCCTGGGTGTCTGAAATATGAAAAAAATAGATAAGAGGATAGATAAAAGGAAAATATATCTTTTCATATTACAAAAGATTCGATGGAATTGAACCATTAAAACTTATATACCTTAGGTAAAGAAGATGTTATTTTTACAAAAACTTCGTGAGGTATCGTTGATGACCATTCAGCAATATCATTAAAAGTTACCTCGTCTTTTCCTACACTCCCTACAATAATTACCTCATCACCAACTTCCGCCTCGGGTATAAAACTTAAATCAATTACACTTAGATCCATACTGAGTGTTCCAAGTATTTTTGCTCTCTTTTTGTTTACAATAAAATAACCTTTTTCCCATATGCTCCTGCTGAGACCCTTAGAGTACCCAAAATTTACTACACCAATTCTCGTGTTTCTCTTGAGTCTTACATGTCCTCCATAACCTATATAAGAACCCTTACTAAGTGTTTCAATCTTTAAAATTTTAGAGGTAACTTTTAAAACAGGTTTAAAATTTTTGAAATCTTTAAATGTTGAGTTTGGCAAGATACCATAAAGTAAAAGACCTAATCTGAAAGAATTAAAAGGAGGAGAAAGTACTTTACTTTTTAATGTAAGGAAGGAGGCACTGTTAGAGGCATGAATAAACTTAAAAAATTTTTCTGTATCATAAAAATTCGTGCTAATAAAATTTAAGAATTTAGCTATTTGATCTACCGTAAAATTTCTATCACTTTCTGCTTTTGAAAAATGTGTAAAAATACCAAATCTCTCAATAAATTCACTGCTTAAAAGCTCTTCAACTAGTTTAGATGCTTTTTCAAGTGGAACCCCATTTCTACCAAGACCAGTATCGATTTCTACCTGAATTCTTGCTTTTTTCTGAAATTTATTTGTAAATCTTTTTAAATCTTTAATTTGAGCCCTATCCCAAATAGGGAAAACAAATTCTTTTTTTATACACTCAGAAATTTCATTTGTAAAAACGGGATTAAGAATAACTATGTTTCCCTCAATCCCAGCGTCACTTAATCTAAAGGCCTCATCTAAGTCACCAACACAAAAATTTTTGACTCCCTCTTCAAAAAGAGCTTTTGAAATCTCAACTAACCCAACCCCATAAGCATCAGTTTTTATAACAGGAAAAAAAGTTAAGTTACTATTTCTTACTATCTGCCTATAGTTATACTTAAGATTCTTCAAATTTACCTCACAACAGGGAGTTCTACTATTTTTCATACTTAATATTATGAGGGATACATATATTTTTTTTCATATATCTTTTTCTTTATTTTAAGGAGTAAATTAAATAATTTTTTCTTATCTTTTGCGTTTAAAATAGCTTTAGGTAAGGGTTTTAAATTAAGAAAATTTACGAATTTACCATCTTTTTTAACTTCAAAATGTAGATGCGGGCCTGTGGAAAGTCCTGTTGAACCAACATAGCCAATAATTTCGCGCTGTTTAACCCTTTTGCCCTTTCTTATAAAAGGTGCTAACCTTTTTAGATGTCCGTAACCTGTTCTGTAACTATTTTTGTGTTTTATTTCTACATAAATGCCGTAGCCTCCTTTCCAACCAGCATAAACCACCTCACCATCAGCAACTGCAAAAACAGGTGTTCCAGCTGGAGCTACATAGTCAATCCCATAATGAGGTCTTATAATTCTTAAAATTGGATGAAACCTTTTCAGTTTAAATTTTGAAGAAATTCTACCATAGGGAAGAGGCGACCTTAAAAAGTACCTCTCAAGAGAATATCCTAGTGAATCATAATAACTACCATTAAAGTATATGGCCTCCTTTTTTCCTACATATTTACCCCGATATAAAATATATAAAACATTTCCAAAACTTACAAATTCACCCTCAACAATTTTTCTTTCAAAGAGAACAGCCACTTCATCGTTTTCTCTTACTTCGGTATTGAAATCTATTACCCAAGAAAAACAATCAGCTATAAAATCAGCAAGATATTCACCACCTTCATATGGACTAAGTGCATCATACAGACTTTCTTTTACCTTCACGCATATATAAGCTGTGTCTATCTTAACTTTCTTTACAATCCTTTTATATTCATACCCAGGAGATTCGCTATTTTTTAAAAATTTATTTATAACATATGGTGTGTCCACCTTGATGAGTGTTACCTCTTTAAGTCTTTTATCCTTATCGAAAAGAAAAATAAACTTATCCCCTTCTCTTAAGCTTCTTACATTCACCCTCTTTTCAAAAAATTTAATAAAATAATATACTTCTGAAACGCTCATAAAGGGAATCTTCCATAACAAGACACTTTCAAGCTTTTCGCCTTTTGATAACCTGTAACTTACCAAAATATCGTAATTTACTACATCTTTTTTATTTTCTATAATTTGTTTTTTTCTACAGGACAATAAAATTAGAAGAATAAAAAAAATTTTAAAGAATCTCATTAATAAAACTAATTATTTCATCCCTAAATCTCTCTTTAGAAAATCTTTTTGCATTCTTAACGAGAATGTCTTTGTCAAATCTCATTTTTTCAAATTTCAAAATTGCCTCAATAAGAGACTCTTTATCCTGTCTTTCAAAGAATACTCCTGTTTCACCATCGATCACGGTATCAAGGGCTCCTCCCCCTTTAAAGGCAATTACCGGTGTCCCACAGGCATTGGCTTCAAGTGGAACCATACCAAAATCTTCAAGACCAGGCATAATAAGAGCTCTTGCCTTTTGGTAAAGTTCTCTCAATTTTTCTCTAGACACATATCCCAGAAAATTTACTCCCTCAAAGAACTTAAATTTTTTACCCTTATAATCACCAACAACAAAGAGTCTATATCCAAGTTCTCTTGTAGCTGAAATAGCTAAATCTAATCTTTTATAATCTCTAACTCTTCCTACAAAAATAAAAAAGTCCTCCTTTTCTTCATTTGATGGCTTAAAAAATTCAGTATCAATTGGTGGATATATAACTCTAGCCTTTTTATTAAAATAAAGTTCTATTCTTCTTTTAGTTTCTAAAGAATTGGCAATAAAATAATCGACCCTATTCACTGCTGAAAAATTCCAGATCCTATAGTAATGAAGGACAATATCTTTTATTAAACGAGGAAAAAATTTTTGAGTTTTTCTATACTCGTGATAAAAATGAAAGGCATATCTCAGTGGAGTGTGGAAGTAGCTTATATGTGTTGAATAGGGAGGAGGAATTATACCGTGGGCAAAACCACTTGAAGAGCTTATAATAACATCAAAACCTCTTAAGTCAAATAGTTCAACTGCAAGGGGATAGAAAATTGAAAACTCTTTATAAAACTTTACGCTGTAAGGTAATTTTTGAATAAAAGAAGTAATTATCTTTTTATTTTTTAACTCGTCTTTTATTATCTTATAATCTACGATCAAAGTGTATATTGGGGCATCTGGAAAAATCTCTGATAATTCCTTTAAAACGTTTTCTGCTCCGCCCCATTGATTTAAATAATCATGAATAAGTGCAACCTTTAAATTTCTCAAAGCCCTCTTTTTAAAGCCTCTCTAACTATTTTAAAAAATTCCTTATATTCCTTAGTTCTATAATCAGGATACGTATAGGGAAAATCCATAAATTCTCCCTTAGCGAAAAAAAGTGTAACTTCTGCATAAATTCCTTTTCCAAGGTAAATCCTATGGGAGTAATTTTTAGTACTCGACAGAACAACCTTAGAAAGCTCCACGTACCCTGGATCAATATTAACCTTTCTTTTCTCGTTATCCAGGAATTTTTTTTCCACCTCTATTGCAAAAATTTTAAAATCTACTATTTCATCTGGTTCTCTCAGGGGCTTAAAAGAATAAAATTTTCTTTTTAAGTTTTTACCCATCTCTTTTTCATAGTAATCTGTATGTTCAAACGGAAAAAGTGGACTTTCAAACTCTACATCACCAGCTTTCTCTTTTAAAATAGAAAGAGCCTCTTTCATAATATCCTCATCTTTACTTATCATTCCAACAAAGAATTTTACTTTCGGCGGCTTTTTTAATTTTATCATAATTTTAAAATATAATTAATTTTAGATGGATAAAAGACTACTAATAATTATAAACCTCTTCGCTATAACTTTTCTTTTATTTCTAATTTTAATAGGCCAAAAGTTTCTCTCAATTATAGTCGCTTTATCAACTCTTGTCTTTAATATATTCTTTTTTCACAACAATTTTTTAAAATATTCCTTAGATTTAAGGAATTCGATAATTCCTGCAGTTATTTTGGACAAAAACGGAATTGTAAGGTATCAAAATAAAGCTCATAGGAGTTTATTTGAATATAAGGACGAATCAATTATCGGAAAAAAGGACCCTACAATTTCTGAAGATATAATAAACTCTATAATTACAAGAGAGAAAGATGGAATAGATCTATGGGTCAAAACAAAAAATAAAAAGGGAGAAAACTTAGACGTCGTTCTTTTTCACTTTAATATAGATGAGAGATACATAGTTTTAAAAATTCCGATAGGTAAAAATAGTCCAATAATTTCAAAACTTATAGAAACTGAAAAACTGGCAAGTCTTGGAAGTATAGCTACAGGACTTGCTCATCAACTTAATACACCCCTAGGAACAATACTTTTAACCGCTCAGATGACTAAGGAAGAAAAGAATCTAAAAGAAATAAGAGAGAACATAGAAATAATTGAATCACAGGTAAAATTATGTCAAGAAATTGTAAGAAAAATTCTACTTTTATCTAAACCCTCAGAAGAAGAAGAAACAGAATTTAACTTAATCGATGTTATTAATGAAGCGGCAAAGATATTCGAAAAGGTCTTTCAGAAAAAAAATATAAAATTTAAAATTTTGAAGGAAAATAAAAAAGACATAATAATTTATGGAAAAAGAAGTGAAATAGAACAGGTTTTTATAAACCTCTTTTCAAATTCAGTAGACGCAATAGATGGAGAGGGAGAAATAAAAGTTCATACTTTTTTAACACCTTTTGAGAGAGTCATTATAAAAGTACAAGATACCGGAAAGGGGATTTCACCTGAAAATGCAGATAAAATTTTTGAACCTTTCTTTACTACTAAACCAGCCTTTAAAGGTACAGGTCTTGGTCTATCAATTGTTAAAAGAATAGTAGAATCTCACGGCGGAGTAATAAAACTTATAAATGAAGGAAAAGGAGCTACTTTTGCTATAATATTACCTTTGAGAAAAAATGGATAAGATTTTAATTGTGGACGACGACATAGTTTTTGCAGAAACTTTAAAAAAGCTTTTTTTAAGGAAAAATATTAGTGCTGAAATAGCTACAAACGGTAAAGAAGCTCTAAAAAAAATAAAAGAAAACCCAGAGTATTCAATAATTCTTACTGATCTTGTAATGCCAGAAATGGGAGGAATGAGCCTAATTGACGAGATTAAAAAAATTTTCCCTGAAAAAGAAATCGTAGTCATGACAGGTTATGGCGATATTAAAACAGCTGTTGAAGCTATGAAAAAGGGAGCAAGTGACTTCATAACAAAACCTATCGATAAAGAAGAACTTTTCAATATAATTTTTCGAATTTTAAAGAAGGAAAAAATTGAAAAAGAAATAAAGAAAGAAGGGGGTAAAGAAAAAGTTGAAATTATCGGTCACAACATCAAATTCAAAAGATTACTTGAAAAAGCAAAAATTGCGGCAAAGACAGATTTTCCAATTTTAATTTTAGGAGAAAGTGGCACCGGAAAAGAACTTTTGGCAAGATACATTCATGAAAACTCAAATAGAAGAGAGAAAATTTTTCTTCCAATTAACTGCTCAGCAATACCATCTGAACTTATTGAATCAGAACTCTTTGGCTATAAAAAAGGTGCCTTTACCGGAGCAATAAAAGATTACGAGGGCATTTTTAAAGCTGCTGAGGGAGGAACATTGCTACTTGATGAAATCTCGGAAATGCCACTAAATTCACAGGCAAAACTACTTAGAGCAATTGAAACAAAAAAGATAAAACCCCTCGGCTATACAAACGAAATAGATGTTGACGTAAGAATAATTGCAACTAGTAACTTAAGCCTAAGAGAACTTTTAGCCGGCAAACTAAGACAAGACCTTTACTATAGATTTGTCATTATTATCGAAATTCCTCCATTAAGAGAAAGAAAAGACGATATAAAAATTCTATTCGATTATTTTCTCGAAAAATATTCAAAAAACATGGGAATAAATAAGCCATCCTATGATAATAAAGTAATCGAAATTCTTGAAAGTTACAGTTTTCCAGGAAACGTAAGAGAATTGGAAAACATAAGCCAAAGAGTTGTCACATTTTTTAAAGAAAAAATAGGAGAAGATGAAATTTTGAGCCTTCTGAGAGAAATAGAAGAAGCAAGAGAGTTGGAAAAGGAAAAAATTATAAAAACAATTAATGAATGTGAGGGAAATAAAAAGAGAGCTGCTGAAATTTTGGGTATATCAAGAGCTACCCTCTATAGAAAACTTAAAGAATTTAACATTGAAATGTAAAAAGACATAAATTTATAATAATTTCCATGATTGATAGGAAAACCTTAAGAGAAAATCCAGAAAAAATAAAAGAAGCACTCTTAAAAAGAAACTATAAGTTCGATTTAGATAGCTTGCTGGAAAAAGAAAAGGAGTACAGAAAAATTCTTACAGAGGTTAATAAACTCAAGGAAGAAAGAAACAGAATAACTGATGAAATAAAAAAACTTAAATTAGAAAATAAAAGTACTGAAGAACTTATAGAAAAATCGAGGGAAATTGGCTTTAATATTGAAAATTTAGAAAAAAGATTGAGAGAAATAGAATCTGAAATAGAAAGAAAACTGTTAGAAATCCCTAATATTCCCCATGAGAGTGTTCCTATAGGTGAATCATCCGAAAAAAACGTAACAGTAAGAAAAGGTGGGGAAATCAGAGAATTTGATTTTGAACCAAAAAGCCATTTTGAGATTGGTGAAAGACTGGGAATATTAGATTTTAAAAAAGCTGGTACAATTTCTGGTTCAAGGTTTGTAATATATAAAGGCTATGGAGCTCTCCTTGAGAGGGCTCTAATCCAGTTTTTTCTTGATGTAGCAACAAAGGAAAATGAATATATAGAGATTCTTCCACCAGTTCTTGTAAAAGAAGAAAGTGCTTACGGCAGTGCCCATCTGCCCAAATTTGATGAAGAAATGTACAAAACTTTAGATGAAAAATTATACCTTTTACCAACTGCAGAAACTTTTCTTGCAAATCTCCATAGAAATGAAATTTTAAAAGAAGAGGACTTACCGATATATTATGTAGCATACACACCTTGCTTTAGAAGAGAAGCCGGTAGCTACGGTAAAGATGTAAGGGGTATAATAAGACAGCATCAATTTAACAAAGTTGAACTTTTTAAGTTTACAAAACCTGAAGAATCCTACGAAGAGCTTGAAAAAATGGTAAATGACGCAGAAAAGATACTTCAAAAACTTAATCTTCCTTATAGAGTTGTCTTGCTTTGCACTGGTGATATGGGTTTTGCCGCTTCAAAAACATATGATATAGAGGTTTATGCCCCTGGCTTAAACAGGTGGCTCGAAGTCTCATCAATTTCAAACTGTGAGGATTTTCAAGCAAAAAGAACAAATACAAGATTTAGAAGAAAAAATGGAAAATTAGAATATGTTCATACATTGAATGGATCGGGACTTGCAACTCCAAGAACTTTTATAGCTATACTTGAAAACTATCAACAAAAGGATGGCTCAGTTGTAATTCCAGATGTTTTAAGACCGTATATGGGTGGAATTGAGAAAATCCCTCCTAAGTAAATTTATAAGTTATTTTAATCTCTTATACCAGAAGGGGCTCTCCTATGGGCTTGCGGGAAATGCTTCAGTTTTTGAAAATAATGTAATCTACATAACTCCCTCAGGTTTTCCAAAAGAGGGAATAACTTTAAAAGACCTCGTTAAGGTTAAATTAAACGGAAAAGCAGAACTCGTTGAAAGAGCATCAAGGGAGTTAGATTTTCATTTATGGATTTATAAAAATTTTAAAGATATAAAAACGATTTTTCATGCCCATACCTTCTATGCAAACATTTACTTCTTAAAAAGAAGAAAAATTCCAGAAGATGAGGCCATAAAAAAAGAAAACGTTGTAGTGATTTCAAGGAAAAACTGGAAAGAAAAAGTTAAAGATAAAGTTAGTGATAAAACTAAAATAGTTCATGTTAAAAACCATGGTAGTTTCTCTTTTGGAAAATCACCGGATGAGGCTTTCTCAGTTCTAGATCACTTTGAAAATTTATGTAAAATTGAACTTTTAAAAGGTAAGGGACTAAAAGTTAGACAAGCACAGAGTTTAATAAAAGAAATATACTTCAACAGGGATACAAAGAGGGAATTTTCAAAAAATCTTCTATGGTTTATAGAGGAAGTGGGAGAGTGGCTCCAAGCAATTAGGAAAGGTTCAAAAGAAGAGGTAAAAAATGAGACAGCCGATGTTTTTGCCTGGTTTCTAACAATATGTAACCTAATAGATATTGATCTTGAAGACGTTTTTAAAGAAAAATATTTTCCCTTTTGTCCAAAATGCAAAAAATCACCCTGTCAATGTCAAAATATTTGAATTAAAAAAAATTTATACCTTATTTTTAAACTATGATTTACTTATTAATTTTCCTTCAAATTATGCCTCATATTAAGCTATCAAAACCTATCACACCAAATTCCTTTGGTGTACACCTTGTTCTTGCTGAAGATATAGGATTTATGGGAAATTACAGAAAAAGAATTTCTAAAAGATCTGACTTTGGCATAAACGGTGTACTCTTTTCAACTCCCTTTATTGGAGTTCAAGGTGATATAAATTTCCTTATTCATGAAAAAGAACCTGATATTCCCTTTAACGCCTCTTTTTACCCACTTTTAAATCTTGGATTCGGAGAAAATATAGTTTACTTTTCATTTAGTGCTAATCTTTCAGTTGATTTTCCAGTAGAGCTTGAAGAGGAGAACTTAAAACTTATCCCTTATTTTCTAATTGGAATTGGTGCTGAAGGTGTTAACTTCGAAGTAAATGATAAAACTACCTCTGAGATCTCCCTTGATGCCCATGGAAGTTTTGGAACAGTAATCATTTTAACCAGAAAAATGGCTTTACCAATTGAATTACACTTCTCAGACGAAGAAAAAGGAGTAAGTGGATTTTCATTTTCAATAGGGATTCTGTTCACACTTTGAAAAGAATACTCTCTGGATTAAGACCAACGGGGAAAGTTCATATAGGAAATTACTTTGGTGCTCTTAAAAACTGGGTAAAGTTTCAAGAAGAGTATAAATGCTTTTTTGAAATTGCTGATTGGCATGTCTTAACCACTGATATAAATCAAATTCAGGATCTCAGAAAAAATATAACAGAAACAGCTAAAGACTGGTTATCTATCGGAATTGATCCTCAAAAGTCTACTATATTTGTCCAATCAGGTGTTAAAGAACACGCAGAGTTTCATCTACTTCTTTCAATGATAGTTACTGTCTCAAGACTTGAAAGGAACCCAACACTAAAAGAACAAATAAGAGACATCGGTAGATCTGAAGAACTTATCTCTTATGGACACTTAGGATACCCTGTTCTTCAAACTGCAGACATTCTTCTTTATAAACCTGAAAAAGTTCCAGTCGGTGAAGATCAGCTACCTCATCTTGAACTTGCAAGAGAACTTGCAAGAAGATTTAACTCTCTCTTTGGTGAAACATTTCCCATTCCAGAACCTATACTCTCTGAATCACCAAGAGTACCTGGAATCGATAAAAGAAAAATGTCAAAGTCCTTAGATAATGCAATTTTTCTATCTGATAGTAGTGAAGAAATAGAAAGTAAGATAAAAAGGGCATTTACAGACCCAAAGAAGATAAAGCTGGGAGATAAGGGCCACCCTGAGGGATGTGTTGTCTTTGCCTACCATAACCTTGTAAATGTTGAAGAAGTCCCTGAAATAAAAGAGGGTTGTGAGTCTGGTAAGTTAGGCTGCGTTGATTGTAAAAAGAGATGCTCAATAAAAATGAATCTCTTCCTTGAACCTATTAGAGAAAGGAGAGCTCAAATAAGTGAAAATGAGGTTATAGAAATTTTGTTAGAGGGAATAAAAAAAGCTAAAGAGATAGCAGAAAAGACTATGGAAGAAGTAAGAGAAAAAATGATGCTCTGGAAGTAGTGTTTACAGGAATAATTGAAAAAACGGGCGAAATCTTAGAAGTAAGGGAAAGGGGAAGTGGTAAAGAGATATTAGTAAAAATTGAGGGCGTCGATCTGAAATTAGGTGATAGTGTAAGTATCGATGGTGTGTGTCTGACAGTTGAGAAAGTCTTAAGTGAGGGGTTTGTGTTTTATATTTCAGAAAAAACTTTAAAAGATACAAAATTTGGTAAAGTTTTAAAAAGTAGAATGATTGTAAACGTTGAGGAACCCCTCACACTCTCAAAGTATATTGGTGGACACTTATTTCAAGGTCATGTAGATTTTTATACGAAAATAAGAGGGATAAGAAAAAATCAATCTGAATATGAGTTTGAATTTGAATTAAAGAGAGATTTCAGAAAATACATATACAAAAAAGCTTCAGTAGCAATCGACGGAATTTCATTAACAGTTCAGGATGTGAAGGAAAATTCCTTTAAAGTTACTATCATACCATATACCTTAAATAAAACGAATCTAAGGTTTAGAAAGACTGGTGACTTAGTTAACGTTGAGTGTGACTTTATAATAAAGGGGGTAATAGATTATCTTCAAAGTCTGAGAGAAAAAATTTATTAGGAAGACTTATTTTGCTTTCTCAAGAATTTTTTTCATGCAGAATAAAACAAGCGATATTACAAGGGACCAACCCAAGATTAAAAAGATCCAACCACCTAAGGTCATGACTTTTTCTCCTTTTTAAAGGCAAGATAAACTAAAAAACTCGTAAACAAGAAGAAAGAAAGAATAAATATTCTTGCAATCCATTTTCCTGGAGAAGTTTCCTTAAAAATAGAACCTACATTCTGAAAAATCCAAGAAGTAAATATGATAATAAGAATTACCGGAGTTATATACTTTAGTATATAGTAAAAAATTCTGGGAATTTTAATATCAGCTCCTTTGTTTATTTCCTCCCAAGCTCTATCAGGACCAAATATCCATACGAAAATTACTGTTTCAACAAGTGCGAAAAATGTAATAAAGAAAGTACCAACCCAAAAATCCATTTCATCAAGAAAACCCTTAATAAAAATCGAAAAATTAGCAAAGATAAAAATAAAAACAAAAACTAATAAAACAGCCTTTGATCTTTTAATTTTAAATTCGTCTTCAAGAAAAGCTATGGCAGGCTGTGTTAAAGCAATTGACGACGTTATACCAGCAAAAAACAATAGGGAAAACCACAGGAAACCAAAAATAAAACCAAGTGGTAAAAAGGAAAATATTGCGGGAACAGAAACAAAAGCCAAATTAAAAGCTCCCGAATGGGCTATCTCTTTAGCATTTGCAAGACCAAAAAAAGCTACAGCAGCAGGAATTGCAATAGAACCACCAAGAACTACCTCTGCAAACTCATTTAAGGAAGCTGTTGATAATCCAGAAAGAGCTATATCGTCCTTTTCTCTAAGATAACTAGCATAAGTTAAAATTGCTCCCATTCCAACACTTAAAGTAAAAAAAATTTGGCCAGCCGCTGCAAGCCAGACATTTGGATCTAAAAGAGAAGAAAAATTAGGGTTCCAGAGAAATCCAAGTCCATCTAAAACAGAGGTCTCAGGGTCGACGGGCGAACCAAGTGTTAACACTCTTATAAGAAGGATTAAGGCAAATATAAAAAGAGTAGGCATAGCAAATTTAGCAAAAGCTTCTATACCAGCCGAGATCCCCCTCGCCAAGATAAAAAAGTTTAAAAATAGAGTTAAAAGAAAAATAACATAAGAAAAAAGTGAGGGTTTTAAAAAAATCGTAGGGTCCTCGTTAAATCCTGCGTAGCTTGAGAGAAAACCTCCAAAGGTGCTATTTATCTCTTCAAAGGTTTGTCCTTCTTTTACTTTTGGTAATTTTCCAAAGAGAGATAAGATAGCATAGCCAAGAGTCCACGATTCTATGTAAACATAATAAATTACAATAGCGATAGGGCCTGCAAGTCCAATTACTCCGAGATATTTTGCAATCCTATTTCTCCATAACTTATCAAACATTCCGGGAGAGGTTCCATGACCAAATTTTCCCCCATATCTACCTATAGCCCATTCTACCCACATAAGAGGTATTCCAAGAAGTAAAAGAGAAATAAAATAGGGTATCATGAAGGCACCGCCACCATTTTTTGCAGCTTGTACTGGGAATCTCAGGAAGTTCCCAAGTCCAACAGCGTTTCCTGCCATTGCCAGAATTAAACCGATTCTTGTTGCCCACCTTTCTCTTTTATTCATAGTTTTAATATACCAAAAACTTTAACCTAAACTCAAAATCAATTGATTTAAAATTTTAGATTGTTTTATATTAACTTTTCGAATGGATAAAAGCACCTTAGAAATCGAAATCAAAAACAGATTAAAAACACTTTTTACTGGAACTTTAATAAATATAGTTGGTGAGGGAACAAAAAGAATAGGTGGCTATCTTTATCAGATTCTAATAATTAAACTTCTTGAATTAAAAATTTACGGAATTTACACGATATGTTATACGATTATAAATATAGTACTCAGATTTTCCCAACTTGGACTTGAAAGGGGCGGAATAAGATACATCTCAATTTTAAAGGAAGAAAACCATATTTATAATATAAAAAAACTATTTCATTTTTTATTTTTTTTATCGTTTGCTTCAGGGGTTCTCTGGGGCGTCTTTATAAACTTATTTTCGGATTTATTATCCCATCTATATAAAAAAGAAGAGATTAAGGAAGGACTCTTTTTCTTCTCTTTAACACTTCCCTTTTACACTTCGCTACTTGTTTTGGCCTACAGTTCCAGAGGATTTAAGAAAATGCTTTACTATGTCCTAAGTGAAAATATTTCTCGCCCCCTTTTACAAATTTTCTTCCTCTTTCTCCTATTTTATTTTTACGGTAAAAAAATCTTTGTTTCAATTTTACCATGGCTATTTTCTTCTTTTATCTCACTTCTTTTAATTTTATATTTCTTCAAAAAAGAAACTGAAGCTGAAAAAAAAGAATCTATTAAAAAAGGATTATTTAAAGAAGTTGTAATCTTTTCATATCCGGTAGTATTTATCTCGATACTTTACTTTTTATTTGCTTGGACAGATATCATTGTGATTGGAATATTTAGAAGTCCTGAAGAAGTGGGAATTTACAATGCTATTGCAAGAACAGCAGAAATGGCTAATATTCTTCTTTTAGCAATAAATGAGGTTTTTGCTCCCTTTATTTCTACTCTTAGTTATAAGAGAGACTATGAGTCTCTTAAAACACTATATCAAACAATTATAAGATGGACACTTCACTTTTCTTTTCCACTTTTTATATTTTTTGTCTTTTCTGGAAAAGAGTTTTTAGAGATTATTTTTGGAGATGAGTTTATACAAGGTTATATCCCTATGTTAATTTTACTATTTGGTCTTTTATATCAAAATCTTTTAGGGGAAAGTCCTATGACTTTAACCATGAGTGGTTATCAGAGGGAGTGGGCATTTACTACGTTTATTGGTCTCTTGATAAATATTTTACTTGCAGTTACTTTAATACCAAAATTTGGAATCTTAGGTGCTTCAATTTCAACTTCGCTTTCTTTAATAATACTGAGAACTTTAGGATTATATGAGATCAAAAAATTTATGAAATTCAAAACTCACGATCTTAGAACTTTAAAACCCTTGGCACAGGGGCTTTGCGCCTTTATCTTAATTTTTTTACTTAATCTTTTAATTTTTGGATTTCTCAAAAACAAAGTATTACTCTTTTAGTTAACTTTTTATCCTCTTATTTAATTTATGCTCTACTGTTTCTTATTTTTGGAATCGAAAAAGAAGAAAAAATGGTAATTGAAAGTTTAATAGAGTTCCTCAAGAGAAGATATAAAGCTTTTAAGTAACTTTAGATTCTCATCCCATTTTAAAACATATTCTCTTTTTAATTTTTTAACCTCATCAGAATAATAGGAATAGTTTAGGTTTAATTTTTTTATGCCCTCTACTATGGACTCACATCTATTTTCTACGTATATTGCGGCATTTTTGAAAAAATTCTTTAAGGCTTCTTTGTTTGAAACAATAACAGGTTTCTCAAAGACCAGGCCCTCAAGAGATGAACATGTTAAAGTATATTCCCACTTTGTTAAAGAGATAATAGCTTTTGCATTTTTTATAACACTATAATACTCACTATGGGACAAATATCCAGTAAATATTAAATTTTTAGGCATGTTTTTATGAGTACGTCTAACATTTCCAGTTATGAGAAAGTTAAAGTTACCTATCAAATTTGCAGTCTTTATAATTTCGTCTATTGGTTCATCAGAATCACCAGATGCTGGAAAGACAAAGTACTCCTTTCCTGTAACTGTTTTACTATTGCCTACAGAAAAACCCTCAACAGGTATGGGGGGATCATTTAAAATAAAATACCTCTGATTTTTTTTAAGCTGAATCTTTTTTTGTATAGTTTCCTCGTGGAGAATAACTGCATCTGATTTACTTAAGATCAAGTTCGTGAAGGGTCTTAAAAAAAGCCACTTTTTTGATACTATTGGTCCTGAATGTAAATCTATTATGTAAGGTTTTTTGAATAAGAGTTTATAAATGTATCCTAAAATACCAACAATAGGAGTACAAAACTCAATAGCGACAATTTTTGGTCTTTTTTTCAGCAAAAAGTAAAAAGTTGCAAAAAATTGAATGGGATATTTAACTATAGCAAGAAGTGGTTTTCTCGGAAATAAAGAAAAACGGAAAATTTTAAAACCAATATGTTGCGCAAGAGAATCTGTTCTTCTTGAAGCTCCATAAGTCCACGAAATAAATACTTTCTCTTTATTTCCCATAGGTATATGTAGTTTATAATTATAAACAAAAAATGAGGATCGGAATAAGTGGACTTTCTATCCATGGACAAAGCAAAAGAGGGGGACTCTGGGAATACTTCAGAGCCCTTATTAAAATCCTCTCCGAAGTAATTGATAAAGAAGAAGTATTTGTGTTTATTCCTGATGACCTAAGAGAAGAATTTAAAGAGTTTAACTTTAAAAGAATAAACTTCGTAGAGATCAAAACAGTTAAAAAAGGCACACATTATTTAGAAATATTTATTCTTCCCCCTTTTCTTAAAAAATACAAAATAAATTTGGTACATTTTCCTAACTATGCCTTTCCGCTTTATCAGAATATACCATATTTAGTCACTGTCCACGACCTTGCCTTTTTGAAAATAAGAGAAAATTATAAAAAAAGAGAGCTTCTTTACTGGAATACGATATACAGAGCTGCAATCAAAAATGCGAAAGTTTTAATAGCAGTTTCTAACAATACAAAAAAAGATCTGAATTATTTTTGGAGAATACCTCTAAAAAATATAAAGGTGATACCAGCCTTTTCATCCCTTTTACTTGATAATAAAAAAGAAAAAGGGAGAGAAAAGAAAACTCCCGATTTCCCCTATTTTTTATTTGTAGGCACACTTGAACCAAGAAAAAACGTTGAAAGAATTATAGAGGCATTCTTAAAAGCCTCCTGTAAAATAAAGGAAAATGTCAAATTAATCCTAATAGGACAAAAAGGATTTAAATCAGAGAGCATTTGCAAAAAAATTGAGGAAAACAAAGAGAAAATAATTTGGTTAAATAATGTGAAAAACGAAGAGTTATCTAATTTCTATGAAAAAGCTATAGCACTTATATACCCATCACTCTATGAAGGATTTGGGCTTCCTGTTCTTGAGGCTTTCAAATTCAATATACCTGTCATAACATCTAACCTTTCATCACTACCAGAAATCGCCTCCACAGGCTCAATACTTGTAAATCCCTACTCTACTTATGAAGTTGAGAAAGCAATACTTGATATTTACTATGAAAACAATTTAAGAGAAAAAATTTTAAAAGAACAAAGGGAAATAATTAAAAAATATACTCCCCACAAATTGGGCGAGGAGATCCTTAAGGTTTATAGAAGCTTACTGGCTCTTTAGAACTTCAAAAATTCTTCTTAAGTATTCTCTTAAGGAAACAGCCCCTTCAATGAAAGTTTTGTTATTTATTATAGTTTTGGGAACACCCATAACCTCATAGAGCTCTCCAAGTTCAGGAAACTCTGTAACCTCTATCATATCTCCCCTAATTTTTTCACTCTCATAAGCAAACTTATGAGATAAGACAACCATCTGTGGACAATAGGGACAAGAAGGTGTTACAAAAACCTGTAAGTGTACCTCCTTATCTATAGCCCTTAGTTTTTCCTTTACATCCTCACTTAAACCTGATTCACCCTTTGAAACCATTGTTATTGCCTCTAAAAGAGAAGCAAACTCATAACCAGCCGGTATACCAAAAAATCTTATACCTCTATCTACGCCATCTTTATCAAGAACAACGATGGCCGGCACTTTGTCAACGCTATACTTCTGTGCTTCCTCTTTTTCTATAGCAAAATTTTTTATAGAAAGCTCCATCTTACCATCAGAAAGTTCAGCTAACTCCTTTAAGAGCTCTTCTGTTTCATGACAAAATCTACAGTTTATCCTCTGAGAAAAAACAAGTAATTTAACCTTATCCCTAAGATTTTTGTTAAAGTATTTTTTTACTTCAATCCTATCTTCTTCTCTTAGAATTCCCATTTTCGAATTAAGTCTTTCATTTAGGGCTAGAACCTTTTTAAAGAAGAGAACATTAAAATAATTACATCCTTTTAATAGAACTTTTCAAGGTTTTTGTAATTTTTCTCAACTTTTTCTTATTCTATATAAATGAAAAAGAAGGTTCGTCTTTTGATATCAGGGAGGGTGCAGGGTGTCTTCTATAGGGCTTTTACAAAGGAGAGGGCTCACTTTTATGGAATAAAAGGGTGGGTAAGAAATTTAAGGGATGGAAGAGTTGAGGCTGTGGGAGAAGGCGAGGAGGAACTTCTTAAAGAGTGGATAAAAGACCTCTGGAAAGGACCTGAACTTGCTCACGTAAAGGAAATAAAGGAAGAATGGTCAACAGATCTTGAAAACTTTACTGACTTTGAGATACGGTACTTTTAAACCCTCTAAATGAGGGTATATAAGTATTTCATAAAAGATCTTTTCTATGATGCTACTAAGGAATATAAAGAGATTGCCGAGGAACTTGGATTAAAGAATTTAGAAGATATCGAAGAATATAAGATTCTTTGGATAAAAAGCTCAGAGCCTACAGATTCAATTGAAAAAGTTATAAAAGAATGGATAATTGATGAAAACGAAGAAAAGATAGTAGAACTTCAGAAATCTGAAAATTCCTATGAGGTTACTTACCACTTCGGTGTAAAAGATCCTGAAGCAGAACAGATAGAAAAAATATTTCAAGAAAAGGGAATAGATGTTAAAATTAAGAGAGGGAAAAAATTTATAATAAAGGGAAATTTAAGCGAAAAAGAAATCGACTACTTTGCAAAAAAGGCACTTTACAACAAAACTATAGAGCTATTTTCAAGAGAGATCAATAACCCCTTTGTAGAAATAGGAGACATTGAACCAGAAATCGAATATGTAAAATTTAGAAATTTAAATTTAAGGGAATTATTAAAACTTTCACAGGAAAAAAAATTTTATTTACTTAAAAATGAACTTTTAGCTATTAGAGATTACTATAGAAAAATAGGGAGAGAGCCAACCTTAATAGAGCTTGAGACTTTTGCTCAAATGTGGTCAGAACATTGCGTTCATAAAACCTTTAAAGGAGAAATAACTTACGGAAAAAAGAGAGTAAGTTTGTTAGAGAAAATAAAGAGGGCTTCAGAAAAGAACAAAAAAAATTTTTGTCAAGTTCTTTTTAAAGATAATGCAGGCATATTTAAGTTTGATAAAAACTTTTCTATTGCTGCAAAGGTTGAAACTCATAATCACCCCTCTGCCCTTGAACCCTATGGCGGAAGTTCAACAGGTGTAGGAGGGGTTATAAGAGATATCCTTGGAGCAGGTCTTGGAGCAAAGCCAATAGCAAACATTGATGTTTTCTGTGTAGGAGACTTAGGCATAAAACATGAGGAATTACCTGAAGGGGTCCTACATCCAAAAAGAATTTTAAAGGGAGTAGTAAAGGGTGTAGAAGATTATGGAAATAGGATGGGTATTCCGACACTATGTGGTGCAGTTATATATGAAAGAGAATATCTTACAAATCCCCTTGTTTTCTGCGGAACTATAGGGATTATTCCTTCAAAATTTGTAAAAAAGAGGGTAAAACCGGGAAATTTAATACTATTAGTTGGAGGAAAAACAGGAAAAGATGGAATTCATGGTGCTACCTTTTCTTCAACTCAACTATCAGAAAGTTCAGAGGAAATACATCTTTCAGCTGTTCAGATTGGAGATCCTATTACAGAAAAAAAACTACTAGATGCTATAATCGAAGCAAGGGATAAAAAACTTTTTAATTTTATAACAGATGTCGGCGGTGGGGGAATTTCCTCTGCGATAACAGAAAACGTATATCCCTTTGGAGCAGAAGTTTATCTTGATAAAGTCTTATTAAAATACAAGGGACTTTCACCAAGAGAAATTTGGATTTCAGAATCACAGGAAAGAATGGTAATTTTTACCGATAAAAAAAACGTAGAAAAATTAAGGGAAATTTTTGAAAAACACGATGTAGACTTAACGGTTATCGGTGAAGTAAAAAAAGATGGTATTTTAAAACTTATATATGGTAACAAAGTTCACGGAGAAATTGATATTAAATTTATACACGAAAAAAGACCAAAAGTAAAAAGAGAAACTAAAACATTTGTACTTAAAGAAAAAGAATATATCCCTAAAGAACTAAGTCTAGAAGAATTAAGAGAAACTTTTTTAAAAATACTAGGTAGTCCAAACATAAGAGCAAAGTTAGAAATAGTAAAAAGATACGATCATGAAGTTCAGGGTAAGACTCTTCAAAAGCCCTATGAGGGTTATATCCTTAAATCTCCATCTGATTGTGCAATAATTAAACCTATAAGAGAATCTGAGAAGGCTTTGGCTTTAACTGTTGGGATCTTACCATCTTTTTCAAGAATTTCACCCTATCATTCAGCTATGAATGCTGTTGATGAAGTTATAAGGAGTTTAGTAAGCAAAGGTGCAAATCCAGATAAGATTGTATTACTTGATAATTTTTGCTTCGCTAATCCAGAAGATAAAAAAGTTTTAACTGAAATTGTAGAGTCAGTAATGGGAGCTGTTGAAGCTGCAAAGGGTTATAAAGTTCCTTTTATCTCTGGAAAAGATTCCTTATATAACGAATTTAAATATAAAAACAAAAAATTTAGAATTTTACCTACAACACTTATAACAGGACTGGGAATTATAGAAAACGAAAAGTATATATCTAGGTCTTACTTTTGGGAGGAGGGTAATCCCATATATTTAGTAGGCAAAACCGACATAAAAGAAATTGGGGGGAGCGAATTCTTGAAATTAAGGGGTATTTTAAAAAGGGGATTAGTCCCTAAGGTAAGACCTAAGGAGTTTCTAAGGGTTTATAGGGCCTTATATGAATCTATAAAAAAGGGGATAATTCTATCAACTCATGATGTAAGTCAAGGTGGTATATTTGTTGCAATTTGTGAAATGTGTTTTGCTTTACAAAAGGGTGTAACTATAAATATTGAAAGTATTGAAAGGCCAGATCTCTTTTTGTTTTCAGAATCCGCAGGCAGAATAGTTGTGGAAGTAAAAAGAGAAAAAGAAAGCGAGTTTCTCCTTCTGAATAAGAAACTGCCTATTTTTAAGCTCGGATATGTAGAAAATAATGGAATAATAAGGATAATTACAAAAAGGGGAAAAATAGATTTAGAAGTGGAAAAATTATATAAAGAATATACAAGATCTCCCTTTTTACCTTGAGAAAAACTGCTTTAGTTTTATCTGATGCATCGAGTACCCATACCTGGACATGGGTAAAAGGTTATAATTATCTCGGTTATAAAGTATACCTTTTATCCTTTGAAGATCCTATCTACTCAGATATACCCTTAGAAGATTTCATAAAAATAAACTCACGATTCAAACCTTCAGTAAAACGCTATCTATTCGGATTTAACGAGGTTAAAAGTTTTATTAGAAAGATAAATCCTGATATAATTTTTGCTCACTTTATCCCTAATTACGGATTTTTATCTTATCTTCAGGGACATAAGCCCTTTGTGCTTTTCTGCTGGGGAACTGACCTTATAAAAGTTAGTTTTAAATCACTTTTGCATAAAATAATCTCAAAGAGAATATTTGAACTTGCAAAACTTATAGTAGTAGATGCCAAGTTTATGAAAGAAATTATCGAAACTAAATTTAAAATAGAGTCCAGAAAAATATTGATCATACCTTTTGGAATAGAAAAAAGTGTAAGAGACAGCGGAATCAACGTAAAAAAAGAAAATGAAAAAATAATAATTTTTACAAATAGAAGACTTGAAAAAATTTATAACCCTTTTGTAATCATAGATGGGATATCTAAGGTTGACTCTGAAAACTTCAAATTAATATGGATAGCAAGAGGGTCTCTTGAGAAAAAAGTTAGAGAAATGGTATATCAAAGGGGAATTTTTGATAGGGTCGAGTTTCTTAGTTTCCAGGAGAGAGAAAATCTTTACAAATTGCTTAAAAAAGCCGATATATACTTATCTTCATCACTATATGATGGAACTAGTGTTTCTCTTTTAGAAGCGATGAACTTTGGAGTTTTTCCAATTGTATCCGATATTCTTGGAAATAGGGAATGGATTTTAGATGGAGTAAACGGTTTTCTTTTTGATCCACTTGATTCAGATGAATTGAGCCTAAAAATTACGGAGGCTATAAGGAATAAAACTCTAAGAGAAAGAGCAATTAGGATTAATAGAGAAATAATAGACACCAAGGCAAACTGGGAAAAAAACTTGGAAAAATTCTACGAAAAAGTAAAAAATATATGAGAAAAATATTAGGCCCCATTTTTTTAATCTTATCCATATATCCTCTAATTTCAATCTTACCATTTAGGGAAAATTTAGGGGGAAGTATTGGAGAGGCCCTAAAAGGATTTTTATTTAGAGAACTTGGAAAAATTTACTCCTTCGTTATAACTGTTAACCTCATCCTTTTTTCAATTTATCTAATAAACAGAAAATTTAGAAATTTATTTATTATCCTGTCCCTCTATTTACTTCTTTTACCTTTTGGATTAAACTTTATCTTTGAAAACCTTATAGAAAAAAGCTCGAAAACTTTTATTATTTATAGAAAAACCAGAGAACTTTTTAACATATTTCCTGCCGTTTTGATTTTTCTCTCGCTTTCTTTTCCAGCTGTATCATTCCTAAAAAATTTAAGAAGTAAAAAATTGAAAAAAATAACTGATGAAAAACCGGAAGAAAAAAAGATAAACGAGAAAAATAGGAAAAAAAAAGAGTCAAGTAGCATAAAAACGGAGAAAAAAAAAGAAAACTCCGAAGAGATTAAATTCGAAAAAGAGAAACTTTTTCAAATTTTTAAGACCGAGGAACTAAAGTCAGACGTAAAAAAACAAGAACTTGAAGAAGAAGCAAAGAAAATTAAAGAAAAACTCGAAGAATTTGGAATAAGGGGCGAAATAAAAGAAATTCACCCAGGACCTTTTATAACACTTTATGAATTCGAACCAGAAAAAGGCATACAAATCAAAAAAATAAAAAATCTTTCAGAAGATATTGCTTTAAGAATGAAATCTTCAAGAGTAAGAGTAGTTACACCCTTACCAGATAAGGGAACAGTTGGTATT